>JAJAZF010000379.1 GCA_026785875.1 Chamaesiphon sp.
ATGTCATCAAGAATCACTGAAAATCATGCGCGAAAATCGTTCGGTAGTCGATCGATTGGTAGATCTCTTAATCGAGAAAGAAACCATCGATGGTGATGAGTTCCGCCAAATCGTCGCTGAGTACACAGTGGTACCTGAAAAACCTCAGTTTGCACCAATGCTATAGACACGGTTAAATTCTAGTTAACTAATAGCCCTGCTAGTCGATCGACTAGCAGGGCTATTTGATGTCAGTCCTGGAGCTGAATCGTCGATTGTCATCCGCTGGTTCTTGCCGATCTGTTCTTTGTTTCACCCGAACTGCTATCAACTGGGGATTCGATCTCCGAATTAGTGGATGTTAGTTGATGCCCGACCTTTTTCTTTAAAAGGTTGTAGTAGGATCGTGATAACTTAACCGTACGTTTTGACTTGGCAAAAGAGAAATCCAAATAACTTTTGTAATCTCTAAAAATAGTCTGTGTAAGACTATCATAAAACATCGCATAGTTAGAATGAATAAATTCTCCTAAAAAGTCAAAAGGCTTGGGAGAACCAACAAAATGAAAGATATCATTCGGGTTCTTCAATTCAACTAGAGCGGAGTCTGGGTATAATGGGTGATTGTAGGAGGCATCAATCGTCAGGAAATTTTCGTAGAAAATACAATTTAAAATCGCTTCATCACCAAATGACACTCGATCGACATACTTATTGGCAAATGATAAACACTGGCTGGTAATATCTAGCTCTCGCCATTTTTTTAAATCCATTAGCATCACACCACTATTGAAGTACTTAGCTTCCTTTTTCATGCCTATAGATTGGTAGAAAGTACTCCTGAGCGAATCAGCGATCGTTTCAATTGCCGCAGCTCCGATGACAAAATCATTGAGATTGGTGGAAAATAGTTCACTCAAATCTTTACCAATCACTAAATCGCTATCGAGATAAATAATTCGATCGTCTGACAAAACATTGGCGAGAATAAGTTTGGTAAAGTTAAACTGATTTCCGTACAGCCCTTTAAACTTTCCAAATAAAGCATTTTCATCAAATTCAACAACATTCAGTTGATATTTGTCAGTAAATTGCTCTAGCGTTCGATGAATTTTAGCTATATCTCCAGATGTATAACCTTTCTGAACTAAATTTATTTTAATCGGATGTTGAGAATTCTTTAATAGTGAGTATAAAGTTACATGTAAACTAACCTCAACATTTTTGTCCGCGCACAATGCAACTGATATTTGTGGTTCCATCTGATGGTTAAGGTTATGTGGGTTAAACTACTTACCTATATATTGCCCATTATGATTTTGTAAATTACGGTTACTGGTAATCGACTTCAGGCTGTGGAGCCGCTAGCCGAAACATCACCGAACCCCTCGATCGTGGTTGAGAACGCCCCAAACTCGGAATTTGAAAAACTAGTGACACCTCGATCGCTAGTAACAAAATTTACTTGTTTTGAGTTTCATTTACAAACTACTAAGCCAATTGGCTTAGTATCTAGAAACTAGACTTTAGCTCAATCGCTGCTCGCTGTCAAGTTAATGTTGAGTATTTTAGCCTCGATCTCCGCCAGTAATGCTCTCGTCCCGCAGTCGCCGATCGAGAAGCCATCGACGGTGATAATTGCACTCACGAGCGGGCAAATAATCGCAGCTAGAGAAACGCACCAATTACAGCGTCAAACCTCAAACTAACAGGAGTAGAGCGATCGAAATGCCACACCGGACAAATAGCGGATCGTACCAATGCGGGGCGGAAAGGGATATTCGCTGGGATTAGTTACGGTCAATCTTTTACCATCTTGTTAGACGCTCGGGGGAATTGAGCTAAGTATATTTAGCGACCGATCGCAAATAAACCGATGGCTAGCTAGCAACAGCGATCGTCTTGGTGTAATAACTACCAAAGTTCTTAACTGTTTCGGCATAAACATCTAAGTCGGCTAGAGCTGATTTTAAAGCGGGACAATTATTTACGTCAGTTTCGATATCAATAAAAAATAAATAATCGCCGAGCGAACGTTTGCTAGGTCTAGATTCGATCCGACTCAAGTTCAAACCCCGATTGGCGAAGTAGCCCAGAGCAGTCATCAATCCACCTGGAGCATTCGATCGCAAACTAAACGCCACAGAGGTACAATTTCCGAGCAGTGCTGGCTGTAAACTAATTGCCCAAAATTTAGTCTGGTTATCTGGATAATCATTAATTGGATGTACCAATATCGGTAGATCGTATAGATTCGCCGCTCGAACTGAAGAGATGGCGGCGGCGTGGGGCTGCGTTGAGAGCGTCGTTAGTGCTGCGGTAGTGGAGCTGTCGGCGATCCGTGCAGCTTGGGGCAGATGCTGTTGTAACCACTGTTGACATTGACTCAGAGCTTGAGGATGTGAATAAACTGTCTCGATCTGGCTCAAGTCGGTGGCGACAGAAATTAAGGCATGATGGATCGGTAAAACGATCGCTTGTTGAATTTGGAGCGTTGCGGCTAGTTGCCAGATCGTATCGGCGGTCATCGTCACACCACCCTCGATCGAGTTTTCGACTGGAACGATCGCGAGTG
>JAJAZF010000380.1 GCA_026785875.1 Chamaesiphon sp.
CAACGCAGCATTATTTCAATTAGGGATTGAATCACCAGCAGAGATTAATTATCCAGATGAGTTGACGAGTTTTTTAGGACGAAAAATTTGGCGATCGCAAATAAATTATATCGCCAAACATCCAGAACTATGGAATATTTTCATCAATCCAGCAACTCTATCGAAAAAATTCACAGGGCGATTACTTACCAGTACTAAAGACTTGATTAGTTGCGGTGATGAGCTTGAAGATACCGAAATTTGGTGTTCGGAGCCAGTTAACTTCTTGGCAGAATGGCGATGCTTTGTGCGCTATGGCGAAATCCTGGGTGTAAAACCCTATTATGGCGATTGGCGAGTACATTTCGATCCACAAGTGATTGAAAATGCGATCGCGGCTTATCATTCTGCTCCGGCTGGCTATGCGGCGGATTTTGGGGTGACAGATATGGGTGAAACTTTACTAATTGAAGTAAATGATGGATACTCGATCGGCTCATATGGTTTATTCCCCGCAGATTATGCCCGATTGATATCTAGTCGATGGGCACAAATAACTGGATCTAAAGATTATTCGATCTATTAGACTGGCAACTAGGGTGTCGATCGTTCTTCAACCTAGCCGCTACAGATAACTGCAATTTCTATCTAATAAACATTTACGCCCACCTACTTGTCTGCGATCGATTCAACCAGTGAATACTATGCTCCTAGCCAGTTTTCTTGGCTGTGGTGGTTTTTTTAGTTGTAGTAGTTTTAGCTTTAGTTGCGGTAGTTTTAGCTTTGGTTGCGGTAGTTTTAGCTTTGGTTGCAGAAGTTTTAGCTTTGGTTGCGGTAGTTTTCTTGGTAGTTGTGGTTTTTTTAACTGTGCCACCCTTAGCCACTAGCAAACTCAGCGCAGTCTCCAAACTGATCCCTTCTACTGTCTCACCTTCAGGGATTCCGGCGTTGATTTTGCCGTGTTTGATATATTTACCGTATGGACCGCTAAAGATCGCTACAGGCTCATTATCGTCGGGATGATTGCCGATCGTGCGGAGAGGTTCTTTTTTGCCGCCACGGGTGGATTTTGGTTCGGCTAAAATCGCCAGAGCGCGTTCTAATGTGACGGTGAGGACATCATCAGTCGCTTTGAGGGAGCGATATTCTTTACCTTCTTTACCACGATCGTGGAGGATATACGGCCCAAATCTACCGAGGTTGGTTTGAAGTTTACCACCTGTTTCGGGGTGAACTCCTAGACTACGGGGGAGTTTGAGCAATTCGATCGCGATTTCGAGGGTGACATCTTCTAGTTTCATCCCTTTGGGCAAGGAAGATTGTTTGGGCTTTTTCTTGCTATCTTCCTCTTTATCACCGAGTTGGACGTAGGGGCCAAATGGTCCGAGTTTGGGGTAGATCGGTTCGCCAGTTTCGGGATGATTGCCCAGAGTATCGGGGGTGCTGCTCTTTTGTTTGAGCAACATCTCGATCGTTTCTGGGGCTAAATCGGCGGGGGTAAGATCTTTGGGAATTGAAGCATTACCAGATTCGGTTTCGATGAATGCACCAAATTTACCGATCCGGACTTTGACATCGAGATTATCTAGATCGATCGTCCGTGCTAGAGTGGCATCGATATCGGTGAAGCCTTGGTTGACTAGATTTTCTAACCCTTTTTCACCCAAGTAGAATTTTTCTAGGTAGGGTAGCCACGGGGTTGTCCCTGTAGAAATATCATCGAGTGTTTGTTCCATCCGAGCGGTGAAACTAGGATCGACGAGATCGGGGAAGTTTTTTTCGAGTAGGGCTGTAACTGCAAAGGCGGTGAAACTGGGCACCAAGGCGTTGCTTTGGAGTTGAGCATAGCCTCGATCGATAATCGTCCCGATGATGCTGGCATAGGTACTGGGGCGACCGATCCCTTCACTTTCGAGCATCTTGACGAGCGATGCTTCAGTATAACGAGCGGGGGGTTGGGTTTCGTGGTCGATCGCGTCGAGTTTTTTGCAGTCGGGTCGATCGCCTTTGACTAATTGAGGGAGAATGATTTCTTGGTCTTCGATCGCGGCATTAGGATCGTCGGAGCCTTCGACATACGCTCTGAGGTAGCCAGCGAAATCAATCCGCTTACCGGAAGATCGAAATCCGGCGTTCTCTACCTGTAAATCGACACTGAGCTGGGTTTGACGTGCATCTGCCATCTGGCTAGCTACCGTCCGTTTCCATACCAAATCGTAGAGTTGTAATTCTTTAGCAGCTAGTCCGGTTTCTCTCGGTGTCCGAAAGCTGCTCCCAGCAGGGCGAATCGCTTCGTGAGCTTCTTGAGCACCTTTAGCTTTGGTGGTATATTGGCGCGGTTTGGGGCTGAGATATTCTTGCCCGTATTTTTCTAATACGCAAGAACGCGCAGCATCGATCGCTTGTGCGGATAGATGCACGGAATCTGTCCGCATATACGTGATATACCCCTGCTCGTACAGGCTTTGGGCTACCCGCATGGTTTCCCGCGCGGATAATCGCAGTTTGCGGTTAGATTCCTGCTGGAGGGTGGAAGTAGTAAACGGTGGTGATGGTTTCCGAGTGACTGGTTTCTCTTCCAAGCCTGTCACCGTCCAGGTTTTACCCTTGAGGTTTTCGGTTAAGGCTTTTGCTTCTACCCCGTTGAGGACTTTAACTTTTTTCCCAGCTAAGAGATTTCCGGTATTCGGATCGAAATCTGCGCCTGTGGCAACCTTCACCCCATCTACCGTTACCAGCTTCGAGTCAAATTCGGCTTTGTTATGAGCCAGTAACGCTTTCAAATCCCAGTACTGGGCTGACTTAAACGCTCGTCGTTGGCGTTCCTTCATTACCAACAGTCTTACCGCCACCGACTGAACTCTTCCAGCCGATAACCCACCAGCAATTTTCCGCCACAACAGCGGCGAGAGCGTATAGCCCACCAATCGATCGAGAATGCGGCGAGTTTCCTGGGCGTGAACGATCTGTTCGTCAATTTCTCGGCAATTTTTTAGAGCCTTTTGGATCGCTTCCTTGGTAATCTCGTGGAATACCATCCGTTTTGTCGGTACCTTGGGGTTGAGTAGCTGTAATAAATGCCAACTGATACTTTCACCCTCCCGATCTTCGTCCGTTGCTAGAATCAGTTCGCTGGCACCTTTGAGCGCGGTTTTCAATTCCTGAACGATCTTGCGCTTGTCTTTGGGGATGATGTACAGCGGCGCAAACCCAGACTCGACATTGATTCCCAAGTTTGCCCACTTTTGCGACTTGTATTCTGGGGGGATTTCTTCGGCTGATGGGGGCAAATCGCGAACGTGTCCCATTGAAGCTTTTACCACATAGCTAGATGGCAAAAACTTACTGATAGTGCGCGCTTTGGTGGGAGATTCGACGATGACGAGAGTTGACATAGGGGCGTTTTGAGGTCGTCAGGAATTAATAAAAAATTTGGGTGGGGTGAGTTCTACTCTACAGCAGCTACTATTGTGCAAGTTGGGGTATATTTGCCAATTTGTCAAGGGGGTCGATCTCGATCCGAATCTCGATCGATTGCACTGTGCCCACTTCCTCCGATTGGATTTAAAGTTAGGGGGACGAGCTAGATCTTGATAAAACTCTACATGAAGGGAATCTTACTCCAGCTCTGTCTAAAGGAGGAGTTACTGACACATGCTTACTAAGCTATTCGACAAATCGAAAATATTTTAGTCCCTCCAAAATCCCTTCAGCGCAGTCAGCAATAGCGAGGTAGTGGTAGTCAGCCGGATGAAGTTCATCCCACAACCGTAACTCAGATTGGGCATTTCCGACAATGATGCCACGTTCCATACCATATTTGAATAGCGAGATATCATTACCAGAATCTCCACACACCACTGTCTGGCTCGGATCGATCTGCCATCGATCGCGCAAAAATTGCACTGCGGTACCTTTATCCCCACCGCGTGGGAGAATATCTAAGTCCTTATTCCCACTATAAATAATTTCTACATCCAGCCCTCGATCGGATATTAACTCCTGTAGCCTCGGCACTACCGCACTAACGACACTAGCCGACAGATAATAGCTAACTTTAAAAGGACGTTGTTCAGATTGAGGTTGGGGTTCTAAATCGGCAAATTGGCTAGCGATGGCTGCAATTTTTTCGCGGTGCCAATTGACACTTAGTTTATTTACCCACTCTGGATCTGGAGTAGCGGAGCCTAAATAAATCTCGGTACCCACCGCCGCAATCAAGGCATCAGGAGTTAGGAGTTGTTTGGTGGTGGCTAATTCTTGATAAGATGTTCTCGATCGACCTGTAGCATAAACTATTTTAGTGCCCAAATTTCGACGATAGCGATCGAGGATCTGATTGAGTTGTTCGAGCGAGCTGTCATCACCAACTAAGGTATTGTCCAGATCTGTAACTAATAATGCTAGTGGCGTGAGAAGACTCATAATAACTGAATAAGTCTGGATTTTGTAGTAACCGTTCCCAAGACTAGCATTTTTGGTGTAAGGTCAGCCTCGGAGGATAGAGAACTTATCAAAACCCTTGGTAGCTTGTCGATGGAGCATGTGAAAATTTAGCTATTTGTCACAAATTGTAAAGTATTCACAATTTTCATCTCTAGCATCTTAATTGAACCGAAAATAAATATATGAATAACTATACCGCAGGCTGTTTGAGAGTAGGTCAAATCGCACCAGATTTTACGGCAACTGCCGTTGTCGATCGACAATTTCAGAAAATTAAACTATCTAGTTACCGTAAATACGTCGTTCTATTCTTCTATCCACTAGATTTTACCTTTGTTTGCCCGACGGAGATTATTGCATTTAGCGATCGATATGCTGAGTTTGAGGCTCTCAATACGGAGATTCTCGGAATTTCTGTCGATAGTGAGTTTTCCCATCTAGCCTGGATTGAAACCGAACGAAAAATGGGTGGATTGGGCGATATTAATTACCCGCTGATCTCCGATCTCAAAAAAGAGATTAGTACCGCGTATAATATCTTAGATCCAGATTTGGGTGCAGCCTTACGGGGTTTATTTATCATCGATCGATCGGGAGTGCTACAATATGCCACGATCAATAATCTCTCATTTGGTCGGAGTGTAGATGAAACCTTACGTGTACTTCAGGCTATTCAACACGTCCAAGCCAATCCCAATGAAGTTTGTCCGGCAAATTGGCAGCCAGGTAGCAAAACGATGAATCCACACCCGATCGAGTCTAAAGCATATTTTGGATCTTTAGATCGTTGATAGTCAAAGAATTATGACCGATCGTTAGCCCAGTCATAACTATTTTGTTATCCCCATATTCAGGAAATTAACGAACGTTATCAAGAATTTGTCGATCGAAGGATAAGCTGTCGAACATATAAAACACA
The DNA here is from genome assembly GCA_026785875.1 of Chamaesiphon sp. Classification (GTDB taxonomy): domain Bacteria; phylum Cyanobacteriota; class Cyanobacteriia; order Cyanobacteriales; family Chamaesiphonaceae; genus Chamaesiphon. The sequence goes on from JAJAZF010000380.1 coordinate 5,345, forward strand.
CGATCGGGCATTCCTTCTGCCTTCTGCCTTCTGCCTTTTTCCAGCTAGTAATTTAAATGAGTAACATGGCAACGTTAATTAAACTTCCACTCCTTGTTGCTCGGGATTTAGTGCTTTAGACTTAATGGTTTTCTCATTTAGATTGTGGGATGAATGATAATACTCATGGTATTTGTTGTACCCAGAATGATGATTTTCAACTCGGTTAATTGCCAAGCCGAGCACTGGAGTTCTCAGTGAAGAAATGATCTCTATCCCTCGATCGATGATTTGTTTCTGAGCAACATTCAGACTAACAATGTATACTATTCCATCAACTAAGCTTGCCAGCAGTCTGGTATCGCTCACTCCGACAATTGGAGGCGTATCAAATATGACATAATCATATTCTTGTCGCCATTCTTCCATCAACCGCAGTAATCGCGGTGAGTTAAATAACACGATCGAGTTGACTGCTTGTTTGCCCGAGAACATCACATTCAATTTGGATTCTGGACTAATCTTCAGTAAATCTTTCCAGTTGCGACTTCCGACAATCGCATCGCTCAATCCATCTGAATCATCACAATCTTCACGTTTGAATAGTGGTGAATTAGCACACAAATGAGCGATGGTAGCTTTGTGCATATCAGCATCGATCAGGAGAACGCGATAACCTAATTCAGCTAATGTATTTGCTGTATGAAAGGCGATAGTTGATTTCCCTTCCTTGGGTAAAGAAGAAGTCATCGCGATAATTTTACCCGCTTGCTTGGCTTGGCGATCTGAGGTTAGCCCGATACCTAGCGCAAGAGTACGGATCGACTCAACAAAGCTCCAATAAGCATAATCTTTATTCTTACCTTTAGACGTTTGGAGAAAGGTTCCTCCCCGCATTGATGAAGATTGGTCTAGATCGTCTACTCTGGGAATTAGCGATAGAACGGGCATTCCCGTCATTGCTTTTACACTATCTGGATTGTCAACTCGATCGTCAAGTTTATTTAAGCCAACTGATACCAATACACCTGCGAGTATACTACCAATTGCACCCAATCCCATTTGACGCGGGACATCCGGTGAAAGTGGAAAGTTGGGATATTCTGGTGGATCTAATAACCGCCACGGCACAACTTGTTCGGCATTAACAATTTTTAACTCTTGAACTTTTTGCAAGAATGCTGTCAATTCTTGAGAAGCGATTTGGTACTCCCGTTGCAACTCAGTATATTGCTTTTGGAGTCCTGGTAATTGGGCAATTTGGGTTTGGACTTGTTGATACACTGCTTCCAAGCTTTGAGCTTGAGCTGTTTGAGCAACTAAGCTAGTTTCTAGTTCGGCTTGTTTGTTGGCTAAATTTTGAGCCAAACTGTTACCAAAGTTAGAAATTCCACCTTTTGTTAATTCTCGATCGTCTACCTGCCGTTTGAGTACTTGTTGAGATCGTTCCCTTAACAGTACTAGTACTCCATCACGTTTTTCCTTTAAGGCGACGATGAGGGGGTTTTCTGGGCTAAACCGGACACTTTCTTGGTTATATTTTAACTCTAACTCGTTAAGTTGTTTAAATAGTTCTTGGAAAGCACTATCTTGGGTTAACATTGTAGTGCTTAAATTACCTTCCGATGATAATCCAACTGAGTTAAGTTGTTTCTTTAATTCTTGATACTGTTGCTGTGTTTGGTAATAAGTAGAGCGAGATTCATTGATTTTGGCAACAATGCTTTGACGGTAGCCATCTAGAGCACTAGCGGAAGTAGCCGGATCTACAAACCGATATTTAATCCGAAATTCCTCAATTTGTGATGCCGAAGTTGCTAGTCGCTTGCGGGAAGCGGGTAATTGCGACTCGATAAATTCGATCGAGTTATTGGTGCGAGCCTTCTTGGTTTTAATACTGTAATCAATATAAACTTTACTCAATCCATTGAGCACAGCGACAATTTCGTCCTGCTTTACTGCTGTGTAGCTCACCGTTAACACATTACTATCCGGCTTCGATTGGATCGCCAAGCCTTGCAAAACTTGGGCGACTGATGGACGCAATTTAGGATCGGGAATCAACCCAATTGCTTGCTCGATCATACTCTTACTTCTCAATGATTGAGTAATAGTCTCGATCGCAATCGTCCGATCTTCAGATTGTCCACCATTGTCGCCACCACCTTGAGCTAACTTTTCGGCAAAACTGGAACCACCCTTTAAGTCGATCGCAATTTGTACGGCAGATCGGTAGATCCGAATTTGGGTCGCGGTTACATAACCGATTGCCCCCATCATCAGTGCCGTGGTAAGAACAGAAGCATACCAGTATTTGCGTAAACCGCTCAGGATTACACCTAATCCAATTCCTTCCTCTTGCCGTGGTGCTGAGAAGCCATTCGGGCGAGGTTTGACCGCATCTGGAGACGGCATTAGTTTGGGGGGATTGAACTCAGGAAAGCTATCTTTCATGTTGGAATAACTATAGAACAAGTGGGCAATGAACCGCCAAATGGCTGAAGTAATACTGATTAAATGGTCGTAGACTATAAGAGGCGTGAAAGTAAATTAAATTATAATTATGCGATCTAAGCATTAGTAGTTGACGACATTTTATCAGTTACTAATGTGCCCAAAATAGTTGTTACAATACCCAGTACATCAAGATTCACGTACTGGGAAGAGTTTTAGTTAACAACCAATACCAATGTGTTGAAAACCTGCTGCTGCTAGCGTTGCTGGTGATAAAAAGTTACGGCAGTCAACTATTATCGGCGAACGCATCAGTTTAGCTAAATGCTGATAGTTTATGTCTTGAAACTCCGACCATTCTGTCATCAACACGATCGCATCACTATCAGTTGCTAATAGCTGTGGGCTATCAACTAGATTGACATTGGCTAGATATGGTAGGGTTGACGATTGATGCGTGACAATTGGGTCGTATGCTTTAACCTTTGCACCCAGCTCGATTAATATCTGAATTATATCAAGTGCTGGTGCATCTCGCAAATCATCAGTATCAGGTTTAAAAGTTAAGCCAAGTAAACCAATAGTCTTACCTTTGAGAATTTTGAGAGAGTTTTGCAGCTTTTGAATCACCAAAGTCCGCTGTTGTTGATTGACGCTGACAGTTGCTTTGAGTAATTGAGCATCATAGCCATAATCCGCTCCTGTGTGAATCAGTGCGGCTAAATCTTTGGGAAAACAGGAGCCACCCCAACCAATTCCAGCATTTAGAAACTTATTGCCAATCCGCGAGTCCAAGCCAATCCCTTTAGATACTTGAGTGACATCAGCACCTACCCGCTCACAAATATTGGCGATCTCATTAATAAAACTAATTTTGGTGGCTAAGAAAGCATTGGCGGCATACTTAATCATTTCTGCCGAGCCTAAGTCTGTTGCCAAAACAGCTACAGGAGATAGCATGGCATTTTCACTGTGTAGACGATCGATAATCGGTGAGTATAAGTTTAGCATCAGCTCGATCGCTTGTTGACTATTGCTACCCAAAACAATCCGATCGGGATTGAGCGTATCATAGATTGCCGAACCCTCCCGCAAAAATTCTGGATTACTGACGACATCAAATTTGGGTACAAACGGATCTGGTGGGTGAGTGTCGCCACCGCCAACCAACATTGGTTGGCGGTGGCGTTCTGCTACGCCGTCTAGTACCAGCATTTTTACCCAATCACCAGAGCCAATTGGGACAGTAGACTTATTAACAATTACTTTATAGTCACCATTGAGATGTTGCCCGATGCCCTTGGCTACAGCTTCTACATATTGGGTATCGCTAGAGCCATTAGGCAAAGGTGGCGTACCCACAGCAATAAACAAAATCTCCCCATGCTCGACCCCCAATGCTAGATCCGTTGTAAACTGCAATCGTCCGGTAGACATTGCCGCTTGCATAATATCTGACAACCCTGGCTCATAAATTGGCGATTGTCCAGATTTCATTAGCTCCACTTTCGCGGGATTATTATCGACACAAATGACATCATGACCGATATGAGCCAGACAAGCTCCTGTTACTAAGCCAACGTAACCAGTTCCGATCGTGCAAACACGCATTTTGAATATACTCCAAATTTGATGATGACTCAGTAAACATTTAAATTTGATCGGGCATGAGGGGAGATGAGAAATAATTTAATCCCAACTCATCTGGGTAATCTTACCCAAAATCTCAGATTCCTAATTAATAACCTGTCTAAACCTTCAGTCGCTGTTTGAATTCAGCAATTGTCTCCGTCAATCCTGCTGCTAGAGAAATAGTTGGCTGCCAATTTAACCGAGTTTTAGCTTTGGTAATATCTGGCTTCCGCTGCTTGGGGTCGTCTTGAGGTAGTGGTTTAAAGCTAATTTCTCGCTCTGGATTAATTCTGTCCCTGATTTTTTCGGCGAGTTCGAGAATGGTATATTCTTCAGGATTACCGAGATTGATTGGCCCAATTTGGTCGCCATTCATCAATTTTACCAATCCATCGACTAAATCCGTAACATAACAAAAACTGCGAGTTTGGCTGCCATCTCCATAGACAGTTAGGGGATTTCCTTGGAGAGATTGGGCGATAAAATTACTAACTACCCGACCATCATTTTCTAACATCCGAGGTCCATAGGTATTGAAGATTCTCGCGACCCTGATGGCGACATTGTGCTGGCGGTGGTAATCAAAACTCAGAGTTTCAGCGATTCGCTTACCTTCGTCATAGCAAGATCGAATCCCGATCGGATTGACATTCCCATGATATTCTTCCGGTTGAGGATGCACGTCGGGGTCGCCATAAACTTCAGAAGTTGAAGCTAGTAGAAATCTTGCCTTAACTCGCTTGGCAAGTCCGAGCATATTTGATGTACCGAGGAAACTTACCTTGGCAGTTTTAATCGGATTGTACTGATAGTGTACTGGAGATGCCGGACAGGCTAGATGATAGATCTGCTCTACTTCTAAGCGAATTGGTTCGGTAATATCATGACGAATCGATTCAAAATGGGGATGACCGATCCATTTACTGATATTTTGTTTATTCCCAGTATAGAAATTATCCAAACAAATCACTTCATGCTGCTCGTTCATCAGTCGATCGATCAGATGAGAACCAATAAACCCTGCACCACCTGTAACAAGAATTCGCATAATTTAAAATTTTGAAAATTAATTTTGTCTCAAAGTTCAATGGTAGTGTCTTCAGTATTATTCCCTAAGATTGCTAGATCGGCAACAGCGATTGCTACTTTTAAGTAATTTTGTTGCCTCAGCGATCGGTGAGAATGAGTAACTGCCTACCTGTACGGTAATGCAAATGAGCACAACTTACCTACATTCGCTGCCAAAGTTGGATTGTACCATCAGCACCACCAATCGCGATCGACCGACTATCAGGCGCGATCGCTATAGACATCACCGAACGACCTGGATCGCCTTTGAGGATGCTTCTAGCTTTATCGCTGAAGCTCAGATCCGCTCCGCGATACCAGACTTTTGCTTTGCCATCGACACTACCAGTAATCAAATACTCACCATCGGGACTAAAGACACAAGCATTGATTTGTCCAGCGTGGGCTTTAATCGTCTGAGACAGCTTAATTTTTGGTTGTTGACCATTATTCATGTTTTTCAGTTGCCACAACACCACATAGCCATTAACCGTACCTGCGGCGATCGTCTGTGAGTCAGGACTGATAACTAGGGAGCCGATACAATATTTATTACCACTAGACTGCGCCAGGGCTTCACCCGAAGTCATCGACCAGAGCTTCACCGTCCCATTATCCCCAGTACTAGCTAACAATTTACCATCAGCACTCAAGGCAATCGCGGCAACTGGTTCGCGATCGCTAATAGTTTTGATTACTTTACCATCTGGCAGACTCCAAAAGACGATCGTCTGGTCAAAACTACCACTGATGAGAATTTGACTATCGGGACTAATTGCCAAAGATCTGACTGAGGCGTGATGCTGATGGGTCAAGTTACACAACAGGCTACCAGTTTCCAAATTCCACAATTTGATTAGCTCATCCCAACTACCACTAGCTAGGAGCTTGCCATTGGGACTTACGGCTAGTGCAAATACACCCTTGAGATGGTCGGTCAGAGTATGAATGACAGTGCCTGTATTTAGTTGCCACAGTTTAATCGTCTTATCAAAACTGCCACTCACAAGTTTGGCACCATCTGGCGTAAAGCTGAGGCACCTGACCCAATCACTGTGAGCATTAATTGTCTGTTGCAGATTCCAGGTTGGCTTCGACCACAGATCGCCGCTCAAGTCCCCAGAAGTCATGCTTTGGGACATGAATTCACCAGACATCAAATCTTCAGAAATCATCTCTAGCAGTGGAGTAATATCTACTTCTGGCTCATCTCCAAAACTACTCACTCGCAGATTAGTAGCTTGTTCTAATTCAGTTGAATCGATCCCTAACTGCTGAGAAACTTGAGTAAGATGGCGTTCTAGATATTCTACGCGCTCGGCTAGAGCATTACCCTCCAACAACTCGATCGCCTCTTTGAGACTCCCCTCGACCCCTGTGAAATGAGCTTGCATTGACTGCATCAGTTGCTGGTGCAAGTCGAATTTTTGCTCTAAGGCGGTGACTTCTTGTCGCTCTCCAGCAGTTGCTACAAATTCAGATTTTTTAGCAGCCATGGTTTGCTTGACTAAAGCTGTAGCAAA
>JAJAZF010000381.1 GCA_026785875.1 Chamaesiphon sp.
CTGCTTTGAGACAGAAATCGATCGCCTTGCGCCAGATGATACCGCAGTGCTAGCGATTCCCTTACTATTTGAGGCAAAAATGACCGATCTAGTCACAGAAATCTGGGTAGTTAGTTGCGATCGTCAGACTCAATTAAACCGGATGATGACACGCGATTCACTCACAGCGACATTTCAACAACGGATCGATGCTACCGCAGCCCAAAGGCGAATTGATAGTCAAATGTCTCTAACGGACAAAATCGCTCTAGCAGACGTTAACCTAGATAACTCGACAAATATCACCAATTTAGAAGCTCAGATCGATCGATTATTTTAGGCTCAGGAACAGATCTACAGCAATGACATCAGGGAGCGGGCGATTGCTGTCACATCCAACCAGCCGTCCGGGTAATGAGGCAAACGATCTAAATACCCGACATCAGACGACTGCGCCTCGGCAGAGCCGACGCTACAAAGGACTAGACATCGCCCAACACTCAATCGGCTCGAACTAGTTGCTACCAGTAAAGATGACTTCAGGAAACTTGAGTTGAGCTTCAGGTAAGGGACGACCTTTACCTTCTTCTTGCCAATAGTTGATTACTTCAGTGGCTTGATTGAGAATCCCGACCCGATCGATTTCAGCAATCCAGTGTTTGGCTTCTAGTTCGGCTTTGAGTTGCTCCCACGCATCATTACGCGGCCAGAAAAAATAAGCGGTGAGGGGACTCAACCCTTTTCCAACTACTTGGTCTACAGCTAAGGCAACGTTTTCATCCAACCATAAAACTTTTAAGATAAACTTGGATAACGTTACAGGGATGGTTTCGGTTACGGGTAAGGTTTCGGTTTCGGTTTCGGTCATATTTGGTTACTGTTTTGGCACACAATCCATCATTGTATCATCTGTTGGCGAACAAAAACTGTTTAAATTAGGCGATTACTTACGGTTGGCGTAGCCAACGATGGTAGATGGAGTTGGTGTTTCTCTAGGTCGTAATCAACCCATACTCCCTTTTCGGTGTCAAATTAGACATCAATCGACTGTTGACGATCGCCGCTTGCTGTGATGTGGTAAATTTTGAATTAATTTAGTGGCAGGATTGAGATGAGCGCGATCGTCGTATTTGATATCGATGGGGTAATTCGGGACGTTGGTAATTCATATCGTCGCGCATTAGCGGATACAGTATGGGAATTTACCAATGGAGCCTATCGTCCCACTGCGATCGAGATTGACAAGCTCAAAGGTGAAGGGATCTGGAATAATGATTGGGAAGGCTCACAAGAGATGATTTACCGCTATTTTGAGAGTCAAGGACAACCTCGATCTCAGTTAAAGTTGGATTACGAACGAATTGTTACCTATTTTCAAACTAAATATCGCGGTACAGATCCAGTGAATTGGAATGGTTATATCTGCGACGAACCACTTTTGGCGAGTCTGGAATACTTTGGCTCATTAACCGCTGCCAACATCCCCTGGGGCTTTTTTAGCGGGGCTACGCGCGGATCTGCTACTTATATCTTAGAACGGAGATTGGGTTTAACTGCACCCGTATTAGTCGCGATGGAAGATGCTCCAGGTAAACCAGAGCCAGAAGGACTATTTATTGTAGTCGATCGGTTGGGAGCCAAACACGCTCGAATTGACTCCCTGCCGATCTGCTATGTGGGCGATACTGTTGCAGACATGTACACGATTTCCAACGCTCGAACCCAACAACCAAATCGAGACTTCATCGCTGTAGGGGTATTACCACCACACATCCTCGCGGCAGCATCACAAATCGATGGCTATCGCCATAGCTTGATTGAAGCAGGTGCTAAGGTGGTAATCAATAACGTTGAGGAATTAACTCCTAAACTAATTAATTCGCTTTAAATCCAAGGTACAGGAATCGAACCTGTCTAGAGTTGCCTCGCGGATTATGAGTCCGCTGCCTAAACCGATCGGCCAACCTTGGAGACATTCAATAATTTTAACATTAGAGACTGACAATTGACTATCGTTGATAGCTTCTTAAATATCGAGCTGAGGATCTCGAAGGAAAATATCGATCGAGTCTTGACGCATACCAGTTATTCATGTTAAGTTTAAGTACTGCAAGGACGTATAGCTCAGTTGGTTAGAGCGCATCGTTGACATCGATGAGGTCCCCCGTTCGAGTCGGGGTACGTCCATAGGTTGGTAATATACTGCTGGTAAGGCTTTTAGGAAACAAATCATGTCCTGAGAGCCGAATTATGCTGTCTATGGGTAGCAATATATAGGCTGTTTTGGCTGGTTTGGCGGTTATGTAGACCCCCCAAAATGAGTACGAAAGTTTGGATTGACAAGAAAGGCTCCACCCTAAGATTGCGGTGGTTATTTGAAGGAGAGAGATACCAGCTACCGCTGGGCGTAAAGGATAATGTCGCAGGTAACGGTTACGCCAAGATTGTTGCTGGCACGATCGAGCGTGACATAGAGTGCGGAAACTTTGACAAAACGAAAGAACGATACCAGAACCCTAACAAGCGTGGCAGAAAGCCCAAGGTTGAAATCAGTAAAATCACTGCTGTAGACCTATTCAAGGCATATGCAAACGATCGCCTTCTCGATCGAGATCTATCGCACAGTTCGGCGGTGAGACTCAAAGGAATCGCGTCCAAGCTAGGGCAGTTCTTAGGGGGAAAACCCGCAGTACAAGTGACTGAATCTGTCGCCAAAGACTTGGTAGCACGGTGGTCTGAGTCGGTATCGAATCGGACTATACTAAACACGGATGGGAGCTAGACTTTATACAAAGTGATTCAAACCTTTGCAGAGTAAATCTTCGAGCGTTAAATAAAAAGTCCATCCTTTAGCCGTTTTTAGTATATCAAGGGATATTTATTTGACTTGAGAGCGGCGTGGGATTGGGCTAAAGGTAAATATCACCTGACGGAGCCTAACCCCTGGCGAGATCGGATCGATCGAATAAAAGTCCAACTACCAAAACATGATGACCCCCTAACCATCGCCGAATTCCAGGCAATTATTGCCGCTTTCAACGCTCACCCTGTCTATTCTTTTTACGCCGAATTTGTTATTTTTCTTTCTCATTCTGCCTGTCGGTTTGGGGAAGCGGCGGGGCTGCGATGGAAGCATCTGGGCGTGGGTTATTCGACGGCTTGGATCGGAGATTCAATCAGCAGGGGTCATCTGAACAAAAAGGGTACCAAGACTGGGAAGTTTCGCACGATCGAGATATTGCCATCAGTTCGATCGATGCTGGTCGAACGATACGAACGAGTTAAACCACACCCAGATGACCTAGTATTTCCCGCTCCAAAAGGTGGATCTATAGCAATCCTATTTGAGTTACATATTTTATAGTACAATAATACTAAGTAATTAATAGCTCATATTTAAGTAATGGATAATTTTCTAATAAAACAGCAAGAAGAATATAACAAGATAGCTAGCCTAGAAGCTTCGATCGAGGGCAATCCAGATCCCAGAGAACTTAAAAGGGCGATCGCTGTAAAAATGTCGATTGAAGGACATTCTGACCAAATAATAACACAAATATTAGGTGTCAGCAAAAGTTTCATTAGAGATTGGAAGAAAGCTTTTAATGCCAAAGGAATAGCAGGAATTAAACTGGGATATAAATGGGCCAAGGGAAAATTAACTAGCGAACAGACAGCCGAAATAATTGAGTGGCTGCGGCATAAAAACTACTGGCATTTAGATGAATTAATCAACCATTTGGAGGATAAATATGATATTATCTACAAATCAAAGCAAAGTTATTACGATCTGTTTGAATTAGGAAAGATTAGCTGGAAAAGATCTCAAAAGGTTAATCCTAAATTTGAAGAGGAGTTAGTCAAAAAAAAGAGAGAGGAGATTAATACTTTTTTAGCTAGACATAAGGCAGAGATTGAAGTGGGAGAGATAGTAGTACTATTTATAGATGAGTGTCATTTACGTAGTGGAGATGTTTGTGGATATGTATGGGGTGAGACTAATAGCAGGATTGAAATTCCCATCAAAAACGAAAAAGAGAGGCAAACTTATTTTGGGGCACTTAACTATCAAACTAAAGAATTTACAATTGAAGCTTATCCAGCAGGTAATGGTGAATCAACGGTTAAATTTGCCAAAAATTTACAACGTAAATACTCAAATAAAAAAATTGTATTAATTTGGGATGGAGCTAGCTACCATAGGTTCATAGTCGGTGCACCGACTATAGGTGAATTTCGAGAATATTTAGTCGAAGTTAACCGATTACCTCCGGTAGGCTTTGCCAACGAGTTCACCAGACAGCTTAGAGATTACTTGTATTCTGTTTGCTCCAAATGCACCCCAACAAAATCCGGTAGAAGATGTTTGGTTGCAAGGGAAGAACTTCTTGAGAAAATACTGGTATTTATGTAAGTCTTTTTGGGCGATCAAAAAGCTGTTTGAGTTATTTTATGACTCTTCAAAATTTGATTTTTCCAAGATTCATAACTATCACTTTTCTCAGGAAATCAATTAGGATTGCTATATGTATGAGTTTTGGAATCAACTCCATACAGAATGTCCCGAAATTAGTAGTGAAATTTTAAATGAAAATGAAAACAATCTTAACCAACAAAATTGCCGTCCGAGCAATATTGTAATTGATGAAAAGCTATCAATACTATGCCAGTGTCAATTTTGTAACTTGTTTTCCACGATGGAGATGGGGCGAGGTCATAATGAGCCATCCCATCATTGTGAAAGAACGCAGTGTAAAAAGAGCTATGCTGCATGGCTCAAGCATTTGAAGCGCCTTGGATACAAGCTCAGAGCGCATTTAGATTGAAAATTGCAAGATTGAGGTTCAGAAAGGACACTTTCGCTGGAATAGTTTTTTATGCTGTTATTAATCCTAACGAGCCTACCAGCAGTAACGGACTAACCAACTCAAGAAGATCGACCAGCATTTAAATAATGCTAGTCGGTCGCACCAATAATACATATCGATTATCTCATATGCCTGCAAAGCTACAAGATTGCGACAAATTCAAGTTTTTTACTGAGCGGTCACTCAAAGAAAAGAAAATAGAACTGACTCGCTGGCAATCTGCACAGCTCAGAGCTAAATTACCACGGGGACTATACTGGCTGCAAATTGCGAAGAAAGGTTTGATTCAGTGGAATTGGACCCTCTTACAAGATTACCTAATTAACGGGAAGGATCGGCCTGAACATCAGGCCCTGATTGAAGAGTTTTTAGCCACACTTGCGTAAACACCCTTAAAAAACAACACCCTAGAGTCCTGACAACTCTGGGGGGTATTTTCAGCATTCAAGGGGGTGGGCTGGATCGGTTTTGTTGGTTCTTGACCCGATCGTAACACTCTGCTGGATGCTCTGTAACCACTCCATAGCATCACCATGACCAAATTAATCAAATCGAGTCAAAAAAATCCGTGTCCTATTTGTAAGAAAGAAGACTGGTGCTATCAACTTAGCCCATCACTTTGGTGCTGCAAGCGATCGGATGAAGCTCCTCTGGGATTTCATCGCACGACTAAACAAGATCGCGACGGTGCCTACTATTATGCAGTGGATGACGATCCCAGCGATTGGGAATTCAAAAAGGAAGAGTGGGCTAAGAAAGAGGCTCAGAGAAAGTTAGATCGAGTAGAATCCCAGCAGCAAGAATTTTCGACACAACTAACCTCAGCGCAACGAGATCCATTGATTCGATCGCTCAGTCAAGATTGTGGACTAATCCGCGAACATTACCAGATGTTATCTAATCGGGGACTACCTGATGAGCAGATTAAAGGTCGTCTATTTTTCTCGATCGAGCAATTTCAGAAAGTTGGCGAGCATTATCCCCTCAATCTTCCAGGGGTATATCGATCTCCTTTTGGAGATCGCCAACTTAAAGGTAAAGGTATTGCCATCGTCACGATCGATGCTGATGGATTGGCTACTGGTTGGCAGGTGATGAACGACGATCCCAGACCAACCGAGCCTGACGTTGACTTCTGTAAATATTATTGGGCTAAAGGTAATAAATCTAGTCATTTACCAATTGGCGATGGCGAACTACCAATTCAAACGAGCGGGACTGCATCTAACCCCGATACGATTTGGGAGTGTGAGGGCTTATTGAAGCCAGTAATAGCATCCGATCTAATTGGGGAGCGATTCATTGGTGCGGCTGGTGGGCTATTCAGGTCGTCCCCAATTCAGGTTAAAGCAGCGTTAAAGGACGTTCAAACTGTAATTATTGCGGTTGATGCAGGCGATGTTGTTAATCACCATCGGGTCAGGCATTGGCGGCTAGAGACTGAATTTTTAAAATCTCTAGGACTGGAAGTGCTGTTTGCTTGGTGGGGACAAATTAATAAGACCGAAAATGATATCGACGAACTTACACCTGATGAATGTAGCTCGATCGAATATCTTACACCCGATCGATTATTTGCCATTGCTAATTCTCAATTGCCAGAAAAAGAAGATCGGTTAGTGTCAGAAACAGAACCAGAACCAGAACCAGAACCAGAAAAAGCTCTAGACAATAACAACCCCCCCGTCAAATTCTCATCTAACTATCAAGACGGTTTAATCTTACATACTGTTGAAAAACAAGATGATGGTACTTTCCAGCCCCAACAGCAGCGCATCGGAAATCATCTCGAAGCGAGCGCTTATGTGGAAAATACTGAGGGTGCGGAAACTGGTGTTTTAGTAAAATTTCGCAACCAGCGCGGGAAAACTAGTCAGGTACTAATTCCGCGCATTACGTTGGCGGGGGATGGGTTAGAAGCTCTTCGATTTCTAGTCGATCGCGGCTACCACTATAGCCGCAAGCAGAAAGGTTTATTGCTAGATTATCTGTTTGGATTGGGCTGTGAAGTCGTTCGCGTTTAGACGATCGCGGATAAGACTGGATGGGTAAATGGCTCATTCCTAACACCAGCTAAAACTTATGGCGATCCAGATCTACGGTTTCGCGCTCCAGAACCCGATAACACCCTCACTGAAATTAGAGGTAGTCTGGATGACTGGATCTCCAAGGTTGCAGCAAAATGTCAGGGGAACAGCAGATTACTTTTTAGCCTCGGTACGTCGTTTGCAGCACCTCTGCTAGAAGCAGCCCAAATCGAGAGTGGCGGTTTTCACTTGGTGGGACCGACTTCGATCGGGAAGACTACTGCTCTGAATGTTGCTGGGAGCGTGGCTGGCTTGAAGCATATTCCTAACTGGAGATCGACTGCCAACGCGCTAGAAGGTAAAGCGGCTGAATCTAATCACATGCTATTACCGCTGGATGAGATTGGGCAAGCCGAACCCCAAACTGTTGGTGCTGCTGCCTACATGTTGGGTAACGAGCAAGGTAAGGGACGGATGTCCAAGACTTTGAGCAATGTTAAGCCTAAAACCTGGAGGTTATTATTCCTCTCTACTGGAGAAGTGGCAATGGTTGAGTATCTGCGTCAAGCCAAAATCCCAGCCAAGGGTGGGATGGAAGCGCGGATGCCATCTATTCCTGCTGATGCTGGTAAAGGTTACGGGGTATTTGAGAATCTTCATGGCTACAAAACATCGAAGGAGTTCCTAGTGGCACTAGAGTCATCTATTCGTCAACAGCAGGGTACGGCACTCGATGAATATTTGACTCAACTCGTCGAAGTCAGAAAATCTGAGGATTGGGACAAGCAATTACGCGAGCGGGTTCATGCGATCGCGAACAAAATCAGCCAGCAATATGGCGATCTGGCGATCTGGCGGGTGGCTGGAAGGTTTGCATTAGTCCAGGCTGGTTTAGAACTTGCCCATAGCTTCGGCCTGCTGCCTTTTCCAATCGAAGAATGTTCTTGGTCCGTGTCTCAGATGTTTACGGCTTGGGTGAATTTTCGCGGCGGTGATGGTTCGATTACCTCCGGTACGCTTCGCGAACGAGATTAAAGAAGCCTGTACTAAAATCGAACATCTGTTTGTTCGCAATCAACATGGCGATCGAATCCAAGATCCCCGATTTCCCGATCGCATCGTTCGTAATTTATTAGCTTACCGAATCGGTGATACCGTTACAAATAATGTTGAGTATTGTGTCCC
>JAJAZF010000382.1 GCA_026785875.1 Chamaesiphon sp.
CATCGACTGTCTTCATTTGGGTTTCGATCTGTTCGCCAATTTGGCGTAGTTCTGCCAGATCTACCCCAGAGATCTTGACGGCGATCGCACTCCGCACCCCTGATAAAACTTCATCCATGCGGTGGGAAATAAATCCACCAATATTCGGAGCTGCACCAGGTATTTTAGCAAATTCTTCACGCATTTTAGCTAAAGTTTGCGGACGATTTTTCATTCCTTCAGGACTCAATTCGATATCGATATGCGCTAGATTTACGCCCGCCGCATCACCATCACCCGACGCTCTACCAGCACGAGTTTGAATGAACCTAAAACGGCGATCGTCTTTGAGTGCCATTTCTACTACGTGCCCTGCTTGGGTAGTTGCAGCGAGGGAAACACCAGGATATAAACTCAAGGTATTTACCATCGTTTGCTCCTGAAATTCTGGTAGAAAGGCTCTACCAAAAGTGGGAATAATTGCGATCGAAGCGATCGTCAAAAGTAAGGATGTGCCAATAATTAAGAATGGACTCCGAAAGGAAAATTTCAAACACTGAGCGTAGATTTGCTTACACCATCTCGCCAACCACGGCTCCCGTTTAGTAATTTTCACGTTAGGTAATAGTAACGCACACAAGGCGGGAGAAACTAACAGCGACTCTAAACTGGAGACGATAACTACGATTAAATAAGCAATCCCCATCGGGGTAAATATTCGCCCCTCCACGCCTGGAAGGGTAAAAATGGGTGAAAAGACAATGATACCGATAATCGTGGCACCAATCAGCGATTCGCGAACTTCTTCAGAACCTTGAAAGATAATTTCTAACGGCGGAAATGGATCGGGACTAAGTTTATTTTCGCGGAGTTTTCGATAGGTATTTTCACCATAGACGATCGCATCATCGATCGCCGTACCGATTGCTACGGCTAAACCACCTAATGTCATCGTATTGAGTCCGACTCCCAACCAAGATAGGACTAAAACACTAAATAGTAAGGTGAGTCCAAAGTCGAGTAAACAGACAGCTAAAGTTCGCCAATTCATCAAGAACGGAATTAGAATTAATCCGGCAATGATGCTCCCTTGGGTGAGGGAAGAAATCACATTTTGGACTGAGGAATCGATATAACTATTCTGGCGAAATGTCGTAGTTACTTTAATCCCCGTCGGTAAACTAGCCTGGATCTCTTTCATTACTGATTCGATCGCTTTTGTCACCGTTGGGGTATCCAATAATGGTTGCTTATTCACCATTAAAATTACGGCTGGCTGTCCGTTAAAACTACCATCGCCCCGTTTGACTGCCCCACCAATTTTAATTTCGGCAACATCTTCGAGCTTGATGGGGATGCCATTACGGGAGACGATTGTGGATTTTTTTAAGTCGGCGATCGATTCAATTCTACCAATTCCGCGAATTAATTGTTCGCGATCGGGTGTAATTAAATACCCGCCAGGTGCATTCAGGTTCGCTTCTTTTGCAGCAGCAGTAACCTGGGCTAGGGAAACATTAAAAGCGACCAATTTTGCCGGATCGACTAAGACTTGATATTGCCGGATATCACCGCCAAATACTAAAACTTGGCTCACTCCTTGCACTGCTAATAACCGATTGGTAACTTGCCAATCGACGATCCGCCGCACTTCCATTAGATCGATTTTGGCTGCGGGATCGAGGGTAAAGGCATATTGCACCACTAAACCGACTGGGGAACTAGTGGGCGAAATCTGGGGAATGCCAATCCCTTGGGGCAATTTGGAGATCGCCTGTTGCAGCCGCTCAGTCACGAGTTGACGCGCTTGAGTGATGTCTACACTCCAATTAAATACTACTCGTACCGCCGATATTCCCGCCGCCGAGGAAGAGCGCACTGTATTCACCCCTGGAGTGCCATTAATCGCACTTTCGATCGGTAGTGTCACCAGGGATTCCACTTCTTCAGGTGCTAATCCTGGGGCTTCCGTTTGAATTTCTACCTGTGGCGGTGCAAAGGCGGGTAGCACATCCAAAGGCATCTGGGGAATGACATAAAATGTCCACAAACTTAGCAGTGCTGTCGCTAAAACTACCAACCATCGTCGATCGATAACCCATCTAACAATATTATTTAGCATGGCGATCTAGGGGTGGTAAACAAGAGCGAGTTTTTGCAGGAAGTTGTGCTAATTCGAGATCTCGATCTACCGAAGATTGTGAATCTGAAGATGGATTGGGAGATGGTGAAAGATTTGCTGGTTCTAGATCTTCATCGATAATGCCTGTAATAATCGAATTAATTTCATCCTCATCAAATCGATCGGTTGATAACTCTAATTCGGCACTATTTTGCTTCCGTTTACCGATCCACCAAATGGCTGTGGCTAATAATAATCCACCCCCACCAGCCCCAGCTAACCAGCCCCAGACGGGAATAGTTGCTACTGCTGTTGTGACAGGGCTAGCACTATGTTCTGCTGCTGGCTTGGCACTCCCACCGCGCAGGGATTGGGCGTATAGTAAAGTCCCCCGCTGGGTAACAATTCGATCGCCTGAAAATAATCCGGTTTTAACTTCGGCTAAATCTCCAGTAATTTTTCCCAGATTGACTTCTGCGGCTTGAAAGGAGTCGCCACTTTGAATGTAGACGAGTTTTTTACC
This sequence comes from Chamaesiphon sp., assembly GCA_026785875.1. Lineage (GTDB taxonomy): Bacteria > Cyanobacteriota > Cyanobacteriia > Cyanobacteriales > Chamaesiphonaceae > Chamaesiphon. Next base: position 2,625 of record JAJAZF010000382.1, read on the forward strand.
ATTAGCTTCGACTACTGCGGTGGTGGGAATCGCAATTACCGCTTTGGCAGTGCGATCGGTGACAACCTCCAACTCGGCAAACATCCCTGGCTTCAACAGTTTTCCCGCATTATCTAATTGTGCTTGCACGGGAACTACTCGCCCTTCGCCGACGATGGTACCGATCCGATTAATCGTCCCTGTAAATAATCGATCTGGTAAACTAGCCACCCGCACATTCACCTTTTGCCCCAGTCGAATTTGCCCTAAATCTTTCTCATAAATATTCGCCGTCGCCAATACCTGAGTATCATTGACGATCGACATTAATTTCGCGCCGCTATCTTGAAACGATTGCCCGACTGATGCCTCGCGATCGGCAATTGTCCCGCTAATGGGTGCCACGATAGTCACTAACCCCTGACTATCGGCTGTCGTTCCCAACTGCTGCAATCTGGTTTGATAGCTTCTGCTACTCAGTCCCAGCTTGGTTTGTGCTGCCGCTACGCTAGCCTGAGCGCGTTTTAACTGAGCTTCGGCGGCAATTACCTCTTTTCTAGTCAAAGCTTTAGTCACACCCGCCTGAGCCTCGGCTAGCTTGCCTGCTGACTCTTGTTGCTGCCGGATGGGGAGATCGACTTCGGCTTTGCGAACTTCGGTTTCGGCTTGCAATACTTCGGGGCGACTATTCGCTTTAGCCAGCTTAGATTTAGCTGCGGCAAGTTGCGCTTGCGACTCCAACATCGTGCGACGGGATAGGGCACCGTTAGCGACTAATTGTTTGTCTTGGTTGTATCGCTCCTGAGCGACAGCTACTTCAATTTTTACTTGCTCGATCTCGCTTTGGGAAATCTGCACTTGGCGTTGATAATTAGCCTTGGCAACCTTGACGATCGATCCACCACTGACTAGAGATCGATCGCGTTGATACTGGGCTTGAGCTGCGACTAATTGAGTTTGAGCTTGACTGATTTCTGCCTGAGCTATCTGACGATAGCGTTGATAATTTTCTTGTGCTAACTTCAAGTCAACCTGCGCTTGTTGGAGACTTGCTTCCGCTTCTGCCCGTTTTTCCTGCGAACTCACCCGCAAATCCGACAACTCCCCACTAGTCATCGTCGCCACTGGCTGCCCTTGCTTTACCACCGAGCCAGGTTGCACCAGTAATGTGACTACTTTTCCCTTAATTGGAGCGGTAACTTCAGCCTTCCGATCTGGCAACGTTTCAATTTGCCCTGTGGTTTTTAGCCCGACATCTAGCTGTTGTTGCTTGGCGGCTTCTACTTTTAGCCCCAACCGCTTGACTGTCGCTGCATCAACGGAGATCGCACTATTTTCACTAGCTCCACCTGCTTTAAACTCGTTTCCATGCCCACCATGAGCCAATACTAACAATGGGTTGGCGAGGAATAGTGCTAACATCATCTCGATCGAAACAACTATTACCGAGTTAAATTTTTGATGATTCATAGTCGATCGGTGGTTGGTATAGATAACAAAGTTGTGACTAAACGCTCTGACTCATTACTGGTAAAATCATCATCGAGGTGAAAGTTCGTTAACTCTTCCCAGAGTACTCGCTCAATATGAAATTAAGATGAAAATTCTGCTCGTAGAAGACGAACCCGATCTAGGCGCAATTATCCAAAAAAATCTCACTCATCATCAATATGTTGTCGATTGGGCATTAGATGGTATGGAAGCATGGGAATATCTCACTAATTCTCAAGCTATCTATTCAATCGCGATCGTCGATTGGATGCTGCCCAAACTCTCTGGGATCGAACTCTGTCGAAGGTTGCGGAAGGCTAATTATACTCTGCCGATTTTGATGTTGACAGCACGCGATCGGATGGAGGACAAAATTACCGGATTGGATGCTGGCGCGGATGATTATTTAGTCAAACCATTTGGGATGGAAGAATTACTCGCCCGAATGCGCGCTCTCCAACGACGTGCGCCGACATTTCAAACCGAGAGATTGCAATTGGGGCATCTGCGACTAGATTATGGATCTAATGCGATTGCGATTACCGATTCACAAGGTAATGAAAAATCTGTCAGCTTAACGGCTAAAGAATTTCAACTATTAGAATACCTGATGCAAAATCCCGATCGGATTCTTACCCACGACCAAATTCGCGATCGGATCTGGGCATTAGATTCTGAATCAGCAAGTAATGTTGTCGCCGCCCAAATTCGCCTCTTACGCAAGAAATTAGTCGAATCCGGCTGTGAAAATCCGATTGAAACTGTACGCGGATTCGGCTATCGTCTCAATTCAAATAACAAATAACACTATTCACTAACGTAGAGCTATTCCATTCTAAGGTTTTAGTGATGAGGGTAGGTTTTGCTGGGAAATTACTTGTAAGTATCGATAGCTAATTGCGTAAACCTACCCCTACATATCTTCAACTAATACCAACGATTGGAATATGAAATAGTCCTATTCACTATCCACTAATTATTAATTATTAATGTATCAAAATCGACTGTTCAATCGGACTAGAATTCAGCTAACTAGTTTTTATGCAGTGGTGATTGGACTAATTACGCTGCTCAATGGTTATGCAATTCATCGGGTAATGCTGCAAACGTTTGAACGGACGGTCGATCGAGAATTAAATACTTTAGCAGGAACGGTACACGATACCCTTGAAGCTGTCTTGCAACAACCTGAAGTTGTTAGCCCAGTAGCGATGAAAGTACTCCCTGGATTGTGTATCCTTGGGGAACAATGTTCGCCAAATAGATCTGATTCTAAACTGGGAGAATTGACCCAAAAACAAGGTTATTGTCTGCGATTATTGAATTTAAAGGGTCAGGAAATAGCGAATTTAGGTGGGGCAAAACACAAGTTTGCTGCTGAAATACCCAAGCTCAAGCAGGTAACGATTACTGACGATAGCGTAAGCGCTGCCTTGGCAGGTCGCGGCGAACGTTATCATGTCCATACACTCCCACTCAAAACGAACGATGAGCGAGACTGGGGCTATCTTCAAGTTGCCCAATCTTACCACCTATTAGATGAATATATGCAGAGTCTCCATCTACTACTAATTTTTGGAGTACCACTGGCAATGTTACTAATCGGTGGTGCGAGTTGGTGGCTGTCGGGACTGGCGATGCAACCAATTTATCAGTCTTACCAGCAGATTCAACAGTTTACCGCCGATGCCGCCCATGAATTGCGGACTCCTCTAGCGGTAACGCGAGTAGCTGTCGAAAGTGCCCTAGATCCAGCCGTAATCGAGTCAGAAACCCGAACGAATCTAGAAATTGCCCAGCGTCAAGTTCACCATCTGACTCGTCTGGCTGAAGACCTCCTGTGGCTGTCGCGACTAGAAGCGAAGCAGTTACCCATCCAACAAAAACCTTGCTGTCTGAACGATCTCGTTAGCGATTTGGAAGAAGAATTAGCTCCGTTGGCAATGGCTGCTGGGATCGATTTGCAGGTAGCGATCTTAGTCAAAGAACCGCTCTATGTGATGGGAGATATCGACAGGCTTTACCGTGCGATTTCTAATTTGATTACTAACGCTATTCAATATACACCTGCGGATGGAGTAGTCGCGATCCACCTTGAATATTTAGAGAATATGGCAATTATTACAGTTAGAGATAATGGAATCGGCATCGCTCCAGCAGATTTACCTCATATATTCGATCGCTTTTATCGGGTGCAAGTCGATCGATCTCGTGCTACAGGTGGAACAGGATTGGGTTTAGCGATTGTGAAAGCGATCGTCCACACTCATCAAGGAACTATTCAAGTCAGTAGCAAACTCGGAACTGGTAGTGCCTTTACAGTCAAATTACCAGCTAAATCAGTTTGACAATCGATCTGGATTTAGTGGTTAGATAATTGATACGATCGTTAGCCTTAAATACTAGCAATATCGGCAATTTTACGATGTTCAAGTCTCCAGTAAATATGATAATTGGGTGATAGTAATTGTTAAATACTGTGACAGTCTTCAGCTAGGTACGATCGGTAAGTCAAATCCTATTTCTTACTCTCCAAATCTTGAATTAATGCCTTCATTTCGCCAATTTCTCTACGTTGAGCTGCAATAATTTCATCAGCGAGTTTACGAACTCGCGGATCGGAAATATTAGCTCGTTCGCTAGTCAAAATAGCAATTGAATGATGCGGAATCATTGCTTTCATCCAAGAAACATCTTGTACGGTTACTTGACTGCGAACCAGCCATAGTGTCAGCACAAAGACAAAAGCACTGCTAGCAAAAATGGCTACATTCGTGCGCCGATTGGCATACATATCGCGCATAAATAGCAGCATAATAATTGCCATTACCGCACCCATCAGTAATGCCATGTACGATCGAGTCTCACTGAAATATACATGATCCCACTGGTAGGTATTTAGATACATCAAACCAAACATGACGACTGTAGAAGTCGCAACCATCGCCCCAAACGTCACATAACTATTTCTCACTGCTTTTCGTAGAAAAATAAATAATAACTAATAATTAATCTATCTTTTTATTTAAAGATTTAAACCTCTCTTTTGATAGATATATTGTCTATCAAAAGAGATAATTTTGACGATAAGTATAATAGTTATTGACAAAAAATAGAGCGAAGTTTGAAACTTTGCTCCAAAATATTCTAATAAGTAGCTGGGCACAATTAAATATAAAATATCCGTAGAGTGGGCACTGCCCAGCATCTAGGCTTGAGCCTATTCTAGTCTCCTCAATATTTCAACTAGCTACTTAATAGAAATGCAAGGAATTGACAGAAACGAATATCTGCCGAAAATTAAAATTAAATTACGCCTCGGTTCATGTTTTTAGAGTAACTATTTTGCTGCATACCATGTGCTGCGCCACTGCGTCATCATGTCGATCTCTTGTTGTTGAGATGTGATGATATTTTGAGCAAGCTTTTTCATTTCTGGACGTTTTGATTTTTGGAGGAGATCTTGAGCCATCGTCACGGCACCCTGATGATGGGGAATCATCGCATCGAGAAATCTTTTGTCGAATCCAGCATCCGCTTTGCCTAGAGACATATTCATTTGCATCATCTGCATATGTTCTGCTGTCATTGGCATTTCATGTTTCATCGCCGCGTGCCACATCACTGGGGTAGCTGATGCTTTGGGGTACCATTGTTTCCGCCACTGTTGCATCTGGGCAATTTCCTGTTTTTGGTCGGCGACGATACTTTTTGCGAGTTTGATTACTTCGGGACGCTTGGATTTGGCGATTGCCTCTTGAGCCATCACCAGCGCACCTTGATGATGTGGCATCATACTATCGAGAAATCGTAAATCATAATTGGCATCCGCAGGGCCAACATCCATATTATGATTCATGCCACCCTGCTTCATGCCATCGGAATTCATCATCCCCCCATGATTCATCCCACCTTGTTCTCTGGCAACTGTAGTACTTGAATTCATGGGAGAGCGGGAATTAGCCATGCTATAGGTACCGATACCAATTGCAGCAGTAGCGGCGGCAAGGATCGCAAATAACCGAGTCTTGTGATTCATGATGGTGTTTTGGGGTTAGTGATGGCAATCCACAATTTTTAATTGAGGAATACTATCTAGCATAGGTCAGCAAGATGAAATTCAGATGAAATTCAAACTTTTACACTCGTGTCATCTGAATTTATTCTAGATTTCATGTTCGGATGATATAATTAGCATACGCGACCATTCGTCAATTTATTTAATTGAGTTCTTGCGCTCTAATCCTCACAAAGCCCTCACAATCATCCCATAAGCTGAAGGCATAGGCTCCAATTTTATTCAGGATTGCCATCAACTTAACTTCGATCGTTAGCTAAAGACTTGAAATCTTTGTCTTTAATAATTCTTTTCTTGGTTAAGGTCGATCGGTAACACTATTAAACTACTCTCGATATTGACCTACTGACTTCGCCAAATAATGGCATCGTTCTAGGAATTATTAGATTTGAGCCTAGTTCGATAAAAATAGGAGCAAGATTGTGTTAGATATCGATGAAATGAGTTCGACACAAATCCTAGAACTCGCACGAATCAAGGGGTCAGCAGTCGCCCAATTGTTGCTTAAATCGGTTAGATCCCTTCACTTAAAGGAGCAAAACGCTCATGATTAGCAATTCAATAGCGTGTAACTATCTTGGTTGGGGTGAGTTAACCAAGTTTCAATCGAGGGCGATCGGCAACAATGAAGCATTAATATTTGCCGCTAGTGCCGATAACGCTCCGATGCTCATTCGAGGATTTTTGGATTGTTTACACTCTCCCGAACTGCAAGCCAAAATTCCGCCCCAGTATTCAGATAACGATTCAGAAAACGATCTAGCTGCTGCCATCGTGGAGATGGTGAGAACGCTACCGCCAGATTTGTGGCAGAACTGGGCAAACAACAACGATCGACAAGTCATTTGTGCCGTTCTGCGCTGGTCGGTAATTTGAACGATCTACTCATAAATCGGCAAGATTTAGACAATTAACAGTAATTTCACCTGTCGATCGGGTATGCCCAATCATATGTCATCCGATCGCTCGATGGGTGGGATGGATGCTTATAGCAATATGCCAGGAATGGGCAGCATGAGAACCCAGGCGACTGGGGAAGATCGGATTATCACCATTAGATTTGAGCCGAGATCCCCCGCTCGGCAATAATTAACGGGAGGGTAAGTTGATAACCCAGACCATTTGCCATCACTTGAATTGTACCGCCATGCGATCGAGCTAGGCTATGACTGAGCGATAAGCCTAAACTAATGTGAAGTTGCCCTAAATTAGTGTTAGTACTGTAGCTGCATTGACGCTCCTGGGGAGAAATACCAGCGATCGATAATGGAAGTGGTTCGACTTGCTCCACCCGATCTGTGAGGATGACTTGAGGATCGTTGGTAGCGATCTGAAGCTGTAATCCCTCAGTGAAATTGGTGAGTGAGATCGAGATTTGACGATCGCACTCACTAGCATCAATCAAGCTCAGACATAGATAGTAGACGATCTGACGCACCTTATCTCGATCGAGTAGCCACCGCGCCGTTGACGATGGTAAACCGTCTCCAGCTAGATTTAGGACGATCTGCTGCTGTTTCTTCTGGGCTAGGGCTTC
>JAJAZF010000383.1 GCA_026785875.1 Chamaesiphon sp.
GCTTGCACTGAGCGAAGCCGAAGTGTTGATAGTTGCCTAGCTCCTCATCGCAATTGAATCTAAATGGTAAATTTAGCTACACCGAGCTTTAATCCTTGGATCGAAAGATAGATTTTTAGTTGGCGATCGCTTCAACTTGATCATAAATATCTCTTTAGATAGAGGCTTAAAACAAAGATCTAGTATTTATATTTCGATCTTGAAATGGACGCGATCAACAAAATCTAAACGGCTTCTAAACAATTAAATCTTCATGATACCTAGAACTCAGACAGAGATGGAGCAAACCGAGCTAAACAAAAAATAGACCTTTTCAATTCGCCCAAGTTACGTCACAATTGTCGTGATTGAAGCAGCCAACGTCAGTGGTAGATTTAAAGCTTCAGTAATTAATTAAGCTCGATCGCCGATGCAGATGAGGAATATTTATACATGTTGCAGGGATGGATTCAAATTGGATTAACGCTAGCGATCATTCTGGCGATTACGCCAATATTTGGTGGCTATATCGCCCGTGTCTATTTAGGTCAAAAAACACTGCTCGATCGAGTGTTGAATCCAGTCGAGCGGCTGATTTTTAGCCTCAGTGGTGTCTCTCAAACCCAAATGACGGGCTGGCAATATGCCCGTGCGGTACTATACAGCAATTTAGCAATGGCAATATTGCTATTTGCGATCCTGATGTTGCAAGGATTACTACCGCTCAATCCGACGGGATTGGGTGCGCCCACTTGGGATACAGCCTTGCACACCACCATTTCATTTGTGACCAATACCAATCAACAGCACTATTCTGGGGAAACAACGTATAGTTATTTCTCGCAGATGCTGGGGTTGGGGTTTCTGTTTTTTACTTCGGCGGCGACGGGAATTGCTGTGGCGATCGCTTTTATTCGCGGTTTGACGGGTAGACCGCTCGGCAATTTTTATGTCGATCTGATTCAGGCAATTACGCGGATTTTATTGCCGATTAGTATTGTCGGCACGATCGCGTTAGTTGCCGCAGGTACTCCAGAAACCCTGTCGGGGCCGATCGTGGTGCCGACATTGGAAGATCCCAATATACGTCAGGCGATCGCCCTAGGGCCAGTGGCACATTTCGAGCTAATCAAAGAACTCGGCGAAAATGGGGGTGGTTTCTTTGGCATCAACTCCGCTCATCCGTTTGAGAATCCGAATGGATTTACTAATCTCATTCAAATTCTAGCGATGATCTCGATTCCGACCTCGCTGATTTATACCTATGGCGTAATTGCTGACAATCGCAAGCAAGCTTGGTTAGTGTTTGGGATGGTATTCATTCTTTATGTAGCGTTTATCATTGTTACTGCTATGGGCGAGTATCAGGGCAATCCCCTCGTTAATACCCTATTGGGTAGCTCACAGCCCAATCTAGAGGGCAAAGAAGTCCGATTTGGCTGGGCGCAGTCGGCTCTATATGCGGTGACGACTACTGGCACGATGTGTGGTGCAGTCAACTCGATGCACGATTCATTTATGCCTGCGGGTGGATTTGTATTGTTGTCAAATTTATTTCTCCAAATCATTTGGGGTGGACAGGGTACTGGTACGGCGTACTTATTTTCTTATCTGATTTTGGCAGTATTTGTCACCGGATTGATGGTGGGGCGTACCCCTGAATTTCTGGGGCGGAAGATTGAGAAAAATGAGGTGGTATTAACCAGCTTTTTGCTCTTATTAGTACATCCCATTTTCGTGTTGCTTCCAGGCGCGATCGCCTTAGCATTTCCCGAACAACTAGCTGGTATCAGCAATCCTGGCTTTCATGGACTCGCCCAAGTGATGTATGAATATGCCTCTGCTACTGCCAATAACGGCTCGGGGTTTGAAGGATTGGCAGATAGTCAACCCGCACCCACAGCTTTGTGGTGGAATCTGAGTACTTGTTTGAGCTTGCTGGGTGGGAGATATGTGCCGATCGTATCACTACTGCTCCTAGCAGAGGGGATGTCGCGCAAACAACCTGTTCCCTTTACTACAGGTACACTGCGTACCGATACCGTCTTATTTACAGGAGTCACCGCAGGCGTAATTCTCATTATGGGTGCATTAACCTTCTTTCCCGTTCTCGCACTAGGACCGATCGCTGAAGCCTTTCAACTCACACGGGGAGCATAATTATGACTAGCACATCTTCTCCTCAACCGACTCCTGGCGGCACAGGTACCTCCCGCCGAAATTCACCCAAAGTCTCAATGGCTGGCTTGTATCAAAGAGCCGTCCGCGATGCCTTTACCAAGCTCGATCCGCGCACTGCTGTCAGCAATCCAGTCATGTTTATTGTCTGGGTGGGAACGATCGTCACTTTCCTAGTTACTCTCGATCCCAATCTGTTTGGGACAGTCCAGACGGATGGAAATAAAGAGCGGATCTTAAATGGCTTAATTACGCTCATTCTCTTTTCGACAGTGATGTTTGCTAACTTTGCTGAAGCCGTCGCCGAAGGACGCGGTAAAGCTCAAGCGGAATCACTCAAATCAAGTCGATCGGACACGATCGCCAACAAAGTATTACCCGACGGTACAATTGAGCAAGTTAGCTCCACAGCACTCCGTAAGGGCGATCGAGTTAGGGTAGCCCTCGGCGAAATGATTCCCGCTGATGGGGAAGTGGTGGTGGGTGTAGCTTCGGTAGATGAGTCGGCGATTACTGGTGAATCTGCGCCCGTCCTCAAACAGCCTGGAACCGATATTGCGAGTTCCGTCACAGGTGGTACGCGGGTAGTTTCTGATGAATTGACAATTCAGATTACCGCCGATCCAGGGCAGGGATTTATCGATCGGATGATTGCCCTCGTCGAGGGTGCAAAACGTACCAAAACCCCCAACGAAATTGCCCTGACAGTGTTCCTAGCTGTCCTCACCCAGGTATTTCTAATTGTGGTGGCAACTCTATCGCCACTAGCTAACTATGTCAATACGCCGATTTCGATCGCGATTCTCGTCTCGCTGCTGGTTGCTCTGATTCCGACTACTATTGGCGGGTTATTGAGTGCGATCGGGATTGCCGGAATGAATCGAGTGGCACAATTTAACGTCATCGCCACATCGGGACGGGCGGTGGAAGCCTGTGGGGATGTAAATACGCTGATTCTCGACAAAACGGGGACGATCACCCTGGGTAATCGATTAGCTGATGAGTTTATTCCAGTCAATGGCTACTCTGTTACTGAAGTTGCCGCTGTTGCTCTGGCTGGTAGCCTATTTGATGAAACGCCTGAAGGAAAATCGATCGTCCAATTAGCCGAAAAATTGGGTGCGGTATTTACATTGGATCGCGCTCAAACTGAAGGGATAGAGTTCTCCGCTCGGACGCGGATGAGCGGTACCGATTTACCTAATAATATTGAAATTCGTAAAGGAGCGATCGATGCGATTCGGGGCTTTGTGCGATCGCGTGGCGGCACTATTCCCCCCGAATTTGATGAGGCATATGAGCGCGTCTCCAAACTGGGTGGAACGCCGCTGGGTATTTGTCAGAACGGGGATTTGTACGGTGTAATTTATCTCAAAGATATCGTCAAGACTGGTCTGAAGGAACGGTTCGACCAACTGCGACGTATGGGCGTTCGGACGATTATGTTGACGGGAGACAATCGGATTACCGCTGGCGTAATTGCTCAGGAAGCAGGGGTTGATGATTTCATCGCCGAAGCCACCCCCGAAGACAAGATCGACGTAATCAAGCGCGAACAGTCCCAGGGCAAACTAGTCGCCATGACTGGCGATGGCACCAACGACGCTCCCGCACTAGCCCAAGCTAATGTCGGTGTCGCGATGAACTCTGGCACCCAAGCAGCCAAAGAAGCCGCAAATATGGTCGATCTCGATTCCGATCCTACCAAGTTAATCGATCTAGTCGCGATCGGCAAACAATTGTTGATTACCCGTGGCGCATTGACTACTTTTTCGATCGCCAATGACATCGCCAAATACTTCGCGATCATTCCGACGATCTTTGCCGCCGCTGGAATTGGATCATTAAATATTATGGGTTTAAAGAGTCCGCAATCGGCTATTCTTTCAGCTCTAATTTATAACGCCCTAATTATTCCCGCTTTGATTCCACTAGCACTAAATGGCGTTAAATTTCGCCCTTTAACTGCCGACCAATTACTTCAACGCAATATTTTAATTTACGGATTGGGTGGTGTGATTGCACCGTTTATCGCGATCAAAATTATTGACGTTCTGATTCCTATTTCTTAGATTATGAAAGATATAGTGTTGCGATTGCACCGTTCGAGATCGAAATCATTGATGTTCTGATTCCTATTGCTTAATTATGAAAGATATATCTGAAGATTTAGCCATCCTCTGGGAATCCTGGAGCCGTCGCAAATATCCCACGTATTTGTTTTTGGCACTGTGTCTGAATTTGGTGCTTGCTTCTACTGTGTTTGCCGCGACGGGGAATACATTCGATCGTCCTCAAATTTATGCCTTGGGCATTTTGGGTTTGGGTACTGTAGCTCTGTCTGCTTATTTGTTCGTTGTGATGTTTCAACCGGAACGATTTTAGGGGTTTAAATCCCCCACCGTTTAGGTGGATTGTGCTTGGTGCCTCATGGACAACTGGGCGGGTCCCCCGACCAGTGGGGAAAATAACCGAAAAGGCATCCGCTTTTGAAGGTGCTAGGCGGGTCTAAATCCCCATCTTCAAAACCCAATTATCTGCTTGGTGCGCTAAACCGTCGGGAAACCCGACGAGCGCGCATCCGCAATTATCAATTATCAATTATCAATTAAAACCCATGAATCCAGTACGCGAAATCGGTAAAGCAATCCGCACCACCCTAGTCCTCTGGGTGCTAGTCGCCGTAATTTATCCCTTTGCGATGCTAGCAATCTCTCAACTAGCCTTCCCTTACCAAGCCAACGGAAGTTTACTAAAAAATGCCCAAGGTCAAGTTGTCGGATCGGCATTAATCGGGCAGCCATTTACGAGCGATCGATACTTCACCAGTCGCCCCAGTAGCACTAGCTACAGCACCGCCGATCCGAAGAAAGATGACGCAGGAGTGCTCAAAACTGGAGTTTCTGGAGCCAGCAATTTAGCTCCTAGCAATCTGGCTCTACTCGATCGCATCAAAGGAAAAAGCGACCCCGATCCTACAAAAGCGATCGCTGGAGACTTGCCCAGACTACAACAAGCTGGCATCACACCCACCGCAGACCTTATTTATACCTCCGGCTCTAGCCTCGACCCTCACATCACCCCAGAAGCCGCCAGAGCGCAAATTCAGAGAGTTGCGGGAGTACGCAAACTTCAGCCAAATCGGTTAGAAATTCTAATTAATCAAAATACCGACGATCGCTCCTTCGGGATCTTCGGCGAACCTGGTGTAAATGTGCTGAAATTAAACTTAGCCCTAGATGCTCTCCGCTAATTCTCGATCTAGCGATCGCAGTAACCACTTCCTCGTCCACTCCAATCTTAGAGGCTGTTTGAAAAGTCAGTCTTGTTACAAGTAAACCCTAGAGATCCCCCTGCAACCTTACAGGGGGATCTAGCCAACTGAGCTTATTAAATATATTCATACAGATTCCTAGTTCGCGTAGGCGGACTTTGCATCACTAGCAACGATTTCAATCGTTGTGTCATCCCCCAACCCCCAACTCATGCAAACTTATCGACGCGGTAAACACAAAATTTTCATCGGTATGAGTCCTGGGGTGGGCAAAACCTACCGGATGCTAGAAGAAGGACATCGACTCCGCGCCGAAGGGATCGACGTGGCAATCGGCTTGCTAGAAACACACAATCGGGCTGAAACCGCCGCCAAAGCGATCGGTTTAGAACAAATTCCCCGCCAGCAAATTACCTGTCAAGGCGTGACTATCGGCGAGATGGATGTCGCCGCCATCCTCAATCGCCAGCCGCAACTAGTATTAGTCGATGAGCTAGCACATACAAATGTCCCTGGTTCGGCACTCGAAAAACGTTATCAAGATGTCGAACAGATTCTCGAAGCTGGAATTGATGTCTATTCCACTGTCAATATCCAACATCTCGAAAGCTTAAATGATACAGTTGCCCAGCTTACCGGAATTGTCGTCCGAGAACGTATTCCCGATCGAGTCCTCGAAGCCGCCGATGAAGTAATCGTTGTCGATGTTACCCCCGAAACTCTCCAAGAACGACTGCGGGATGGCAAAATCTATGCCCCCGAAAAGATCGACCAATCCCTCAATAATTTCTTTCAGCGTCGTCATTTAGCTGCATTGCGCGAGTTGGCATTGCGGGAAGTCGCCGATAATATTGAAGACACCCAACAATCGGATGGATCTACTTTAGATGGGATTTGCAACATTCACGAGCGAGTGTTAGTTTGCATTTCTACCTATCCCAATTCGATGCAACTTTTGCGTCGAGGGGCGCGGGTGGCTAATTATATGCACGCTCGATTTTATGTGCTATTTGTCAACGATCCCGATCGATTTCTCTCGAAAGCAGATAGTTTGCACATTGAGACTTGCGAACGGCTCTGCCAAGAATTTGGCGGTGAGTTTATTCGAGTGCGGGATTACAATGTCATCAAATCGATCGCCAATACCGCCCAACAGTATCGGATCACTCAAATCGTCATGGGCGAAAGTCAGAAATCACGCTGGCAAGCCTTCTGGAAAGGCTCCTTGACACAGCAAATCCTCCGCTTGCTCAAAAACGTCGATATTCACATTATCTCCACTACCAAGGAGCGAGAATAGGGGGTAGCTACCTATGAAAATGCCGACGGTTAAAACCACTTTGACCATAAGTAGCAACTTGGCTCAGGCGATGAATCGCTCCTGTAATTCTGGAGTGGGCACCATACAAGCATCTCGCCGTCCAAATAGGACAAATCTCTGGCGGGCAAATTCACTATAAGCCCAGTCCCGCAACGGTTGTGGCATTGCTCTAAAACCAGCTAATAATTGCCACCCACCATCGAGTCGAGCCAGCACTTCCAACACTGCATCACTCCTAGTCAAAACTCGTTCTCCATCCACTAGCATTAGCGTTTGAATATCGATCGGATCTAGCCCATGCTGACGATAGAGCTGTTGTCCTAATTCTGATTGAATTGAAGCAAATTTAAAGATTTTTTGGCGATCGATCTCGATGACCATCTGTACTGCACTATTACAGAAATTGCATACC
>JAJAZF010000384.1 GCA_026785875.1 Chamaesiphon sp.
CTAATGCAAGCTCTAAGATTGTCTAGATTACAACACTAATACCAAAGTACCGATGATAATCAGGAAACCACCAAGGATGACTTTGAGTGTGAGTGGCTCGTGGAGAAAGATCGCTGAAAAGAGGATAACCATTACCACACTAGATTTATCAATTGGGGCTACTTGAGCAGCTTTACCCATTTGCAATGCTTTGAAGTAAAAAAGCCAAGAGAAACCAGTAGCTACGCCAGAAATAACTAAGAATATCAGTGTGCGAGAGGGTACTGTGGTTAACTGGCTGATGTTACCTTGTGCTAACACTATTCCCCAAGCAATTAAAACAACTACAAATGTTCGCACGGCAGTGGCTAAATTAGCATCGATATTTTCGATCCCAATCTTGGCAAATATCGTAGTTAAAGCGGCAAAAAAAGCTGATAGTAAAGCATAAATCCACCATAGATTAGAGCTATTTTCCATGTATTTAGTTGCTAAAATAGCGTTATGAAGTCTTTGGTGAGTCAATAACAATTAACTTGCTCGGTCAATATGAGATAATATGACGATCTTGTGATATTGGCACAGCGCGTGAAGATCGCCAACGATCCAGTCTGATGTTAACCATGCAGCAGTTAACCCAAAATATCCATCAAAAAGTAAAAATATTTACTAGCAACTACCCACTATTAGTTTAACCATATGTCATTATCTGGACTGAAGCGGCTACTGGTTGGCAAGTCATTACCGACTAGTGCCCATGCGGAGGAAAGACTCAGCAATGCCGCCGCCTTAGCGGTGCTATCCTCCGATGCACTGTCCTCTGTGGCTTATGCTACCGAAGAAATTTTATTAGTTCTAGTGCTTGCTGGTAGTACCGCGCTGAGTTATTCAATCCCCATCGCCGCTGTAATTATGATGCTGCTGGGGATTGTGATTTTGTCCTACAGTCAGACGATCAAAGCTTACCCCAATGGTGGTGGTTCCTATGTTGTGGCGCGAGAAAACCTGGGGCTATACTCTGGTTTAGTCGCTGGTGGTTCGCTAATGATTGACTATATCCTGACGGTGACAGTGAGTGTGTCCGCAGGTACCGCCGCGCTGACTTCTGCCATACCTATATTGAAGCCACATACAGTGTTGTTGTGTCTGTTTTTCATGTTTTTGGTAATGTTAATCAATCTACGGGGAGTTAAGGAATCAGGTAATTTGCTGATGATTCCCACTTACTCGTTTATCGTCGGGATTTTTCTCCTGATTGGGGTGGGAGCTTATCAACAGATGAGTGGTAACATTCCCTCTGCTAGCAATAGTGTTGCAGCTACTGGAGGAGAAGCAGTTACCGTCTTCTTTTTATTAAGAGCTTTTTCGGCTGGATGTTCAGCCTTAACTGGTGTGGAGGCGATTTCGGATGGGGTACTAGCTTTTAAACCACCAGAGTGGAAAAATGCCCGCCTTACCCTAATCTATTTAGGGATAATTCTGGGCGTGATGTTTATGGGTATTACTTATCTAGCCAATATTTATCACATCACCCCCAAAGAAGGTGAAACAGCAGTTTCACTATTAGGGAATGCAATTTTTGGCAAAGGAAGTATTCCTTACTATTACCTTCAGATTTCGACGCTCTTGATTCTATTGTTGGCAGCTAATACTAGTTATGCTGATTTTCCACGTCTATGTTATTTTCTGTCGCGGGATGGCTTCCTCCCCAGACAGTTATCGATTATGGGCGATCGATTGGTATACTCTAATGGGATTATTTTTCTCAGTGTGGCTGCGGCGGTGCTGGTGATTATTTTCAAGGGAGAAGTCAATGCAGTGATTCCGCTCTACGCGGTGGGTGTATTTACGTCCTTTACTCTCTCCCAAGCCGGGATGGTACTGAGATGGTATCGGCTCAAAACTGCTGGTTGGCAGATTAGCGCGGTGTTGAATGGAATTGGCGCAATCGCAACATTAGTTGTGCTAGCGGTGATTGTACTCACCAAATTTGTGGCAGGTGCCTGGTTAGTCGTGGTAGCAATTCCGTTGCTAGTGTGGATTTTTCTGAGTATCAATCGTCACTATAAATATGTTGCCGAACGCTTGAGCATTCAAGATCTGGCTCCGAAAAGTTATACTCCACGTCCGCGTACCGAACAAGTCACTCATCCAGCGATCGTGATTGTCGGACATCTCAATCGCGGTACAGTGGAGGCTCTAGACTATGCTCGGAGTATTGCTGATGAGATCGTTGCTGTGCATGTAGATATCGGGAGTACCGATCGCGAAAAGCTTCGCAAACGCTGGGAGGAGCTAGAATCAGATATTCAGTTAGAAATTATCGACTCACCATTTCGTTCTTTGATCGAACCGATTGTTGATTTTATTTCTAACTATGAACAACAACATCCTGACGTATTATCGACGATTATCATTCCGGCTTTTGTGACGCGAAATTGGTGGGAAGGTATATTACACAACCAAACTACTTTATTTCTCAAGGCGGCTTTGCGAGGTAAACGCAGTCGCGTCGTTACAACGGTGAGATATTATTTGTAATTTTTAAGCTAGCGCATCAAGACAGCAGTAACACACCAATGTCTAATACTGATTTAGAATCGCCACATAGTCGATCGATATCCATATTTTTAGATAAAATATATGTCAAATCTAGATTTTCCTAGTACCTATAAACCGCCAGAAACGTCACGACTGGACTATTTTTACGATCGACCAGGAACGATACCAGGACAACTACATCTGAGTCCTAATGCACAACCAGCAGAGTTGGTTTTGATCGATTACGATCGCGATCGAGCCACACGAGTTTCGATTGCCGATCCAAAGATTATTAAACAGCATTTAAATACTCATACTGTATCTTGGGTAGATGTTTTAGGATTGGGAAATATAGAAACATGGGATGCTTTGAGTCCCATCTTTAATCTACATCAGATGTTAGTAGAAGATGTGGTAAATGTTCCACAACGTCCGAAGATCGAACACTACCAAGATCAGTTACTAATTATTGCGATTATGGTAGTACTAAATCCAGATCGAACTGGGTTTACTAAAGAGCAAGTTAGTTTAGTTTTAGGTAAAAACTACTTACTCACAATTCAAGAAGAACCCGAACAAGATTGCTTTCATGGTGTGCGCCAACGGATTGATGTCGATCGCGGAATTATTCGGACACAAGGTGCTGATTACTTAGCTTACTGTCTCCTCGATGCGATCGTGGATGGGTTTTTTCCAGTCTTAGAATACTATGGAGAATTAATTGAAGACTTGGAAGATGAAGTTATCACGCGTCCCGATCGATCGACACTGGAAAAAATCTATAAAGTTCGGCGGGAATTACTGACGATTAGACGGGCAATTTGGCCGCAGAGAGATGCGATTAATTCCTTGATTCGTGATGGTAGCGATCTGGTGAGTAGCGAGGTTCAGGTCTATTTACGCGACTGCTACGACCATACAGTTCAGGTGATGGATATGGTGGAAACCTATCGAGAATTAGCAACGGGGCTGATGGATGTCTATCTCTCCGCCGTGGGTAATAAAATGAATGAAATCATGAAATTACTCACCGTTGTTTCAGCGATCTTTATTCCACTGACATTTATTGCGGGGTTGTATGGGATGAATTTTGATCGCGCCAAATCTCCCGTCAATATGCCCGAATTAGGATGGTATTGGGGTTATCCATTTTGTCTGGCTTTGATGATAACAACCGCAGGTAGTCTAGTTTTCTTTTTCTGGAAGCGCGGTTGGTTTCGATCTGTAATGTAAGAGCCTATCTCCCACTCGCGTCCCATCAATGAATAATCCTCCACATGTATTAGATTTACTAGATTTGGCTTGGGCATTTGGTTTAATTGCAATCTCGATCGGGCTGTTACAATGGCAACGAGTGGGATTAGCCGGACAAATGGCTTTAGCAGCGGCTCGATCGATCCTCCAATTATTGGTGATGGGTTTTGGATTGCAAATAATCTGGCAATTAAATACTCCCCTGGTAACTGTAGGGGGAATTTGTGCGATTGCGATCGCGACGACAATTGCTGCGAGTAACCGGATTGGCGATCGGATCGAGCATTTACTCCCGATTGTCGGTGGAGCTATCTTCACGGGGCTAATTGTTGCCGTTGGGTATACAATTTTGGTGGTGATTAAGCCTACTAATTGGCATGAACCCCAATATTTATTGGCTGTGGCGGGGATTTGTCTGGGTTATTTGCTCAATAATACAGCGGTTGCTGGAGGACGCTTAATTAGTGAAATCGATCGACATCAAGCAGAAATTGAAACTCATCTGAGCTTGGGATCAACTCCCGCTCAAGCGATCGCGTCTTATCGTCAAGTAGCCATCAAATCTGCTTTATTACCCACGATCGATACTTTGATGGTAGCGGGTTTAGTCACGATTCCTGGATTTTTGTCAGGGGAATTACTCGCTGATATTCAACCTGTAAATGCTGCTGGATATCAGATTGTGGTTTTGTTCGCCGTGATGGCAAGTAATACGATTGCTGCGCTGCTCGTAACTAGTGGTATTACTAATCGTTATTTTAATAAATACGCGCAACTGCAATCGATCGATAAGAATTGAGTTAGATCTTTTTGACCTCCGAGCGGCTACACTTAAATAATTGATAATTGGGGTTTTAAGATGGGGATTTAAACCACTGCTCTTTGTTAATCGAGTTATAATAAATATCCGAGTGAATTAGCTAGATATTTAGTCGGTTATTCAGACATAATTTAGCTCCAATCTGCACAATTTTAAGCTTAATTTTATTAAAGCCCTTAATTATGAGACTACCTGTTATTTTTGGAACTGTGACTACGATCGCGCTCCTGTTTACTAGTTTGATCGCCAGTACCAATAATGCGAATGCTGCGCAGAGGCAAACAGCTAGGATTAGAAATAGCGATCGGCTTGCTCAAAATTCTCAGCAACAAGCCGATAATCTCTTAACAGCAGGAAATCAGAAATTCGGAACTAGAGATTATGCTGGAGCGATTGCTGATTTCTCTAGAGCGATTCAAATTGCGCCTAACTTTGAAAAAGCTTTTTACAATCGCGGAGTTA
>JAJAZF010000385.1 GCA_026785875.1 Chamaesiphon sp.
GTAAATTTACTCCCAATTCCAGGAAGCGTAATGATTCCTGATTTTCGGTTGGTGCATCCCGATGGACGCGATTATATCTTAGAAATTGTGGGCTATTGGCGACCAGAATATTTACAGAAAAAATTCGCTCAAGTTCACAAGTCTGGCTGCAAGAATCTCATCTTAGCCATCTCGGAAAGACTGAATTTAGACAAAGCAGGATTAAATGCTAACGATCTTCCATGTGAGGTAATTTGGTTTAAAGATAAACTGTTACCTAAATCAGTGTTGGAAGTAATTGATGCTATTAAAAGAGTCGAGATTGACTCTTAACATGTTTTTGAATCGATCGAATCAATTATTAGATCCCTTGTTGAACGCTCCTGGGGGTGTACCTATTTAAAAATCAAAATGTTCTTTGATGAACATTTTGTTGGAGACTAGAGCGAAAAATGTATGTAGAAATTGCGCTATTTTGGCTCTTAACAAATCATCTGGCGATCGAATGATTCATTAATGAAAATTCTGAACATTGTGCGTTAGGGACGACCGCATCGATCCACTAAATAATAGGTACACCCACCTTCCCCAAAATATCGCAACTTAATTGCCTTGAGACGATCGATTTGATAATTTTTAGCAATAATCCCAGCCATAATATTACACCATTAATAACAACACACTAGAGTCGATCTATTAACCATTCAATCGCCCCGGCTACATCTGTAACTATTTCCCCATCAGGGACGATCGGACGTTGTACCATAATTACAGGTAAACCCAACTCCTGCGCGGCAATAATCTTGGCATAAGTCGCATCACCGCCACTATTTTTACTAACGATTGCCTGAATCCGATATTCCCTCAGTAATTCACGTTCTCCCTCCAAATTAAATGGTCCTCTTTCGAGTAATAATTTACCTAGAGGTAACAAGATACTCGAATCGGGAGGATCGATCGATCGCATCAAACACCATTTAGCTGTCAAAGTTGCAAATGGCGCGAGTTGTTGCCTGCCGATTGTCACAAAGATCCGCTGTGAACTAGCTGGAATCGCCATTACTGCCGCCTCAATACTTTCAACCTCAATCCAATTATCTTCAGGCGAACGCACCCACCCAGGGCGAATCAGCATCAATCTGGGTATTCCCACTTTAGTCGCCGCAGTCGCCGCAGTTCGAGATATTTGGGCAGCAAAAGGATGAGTCGCATCAATCAGCAGATCGATTTGCTCGGTTTGTAAATATGTGACTAAACCAGCTTCACCACCAAAGCCACCAATTCGGACATCGCCGACTAGATTCTTTGGTGTGCTAGTTCTCCCCGCGAGACTGGTAATTACTGCCAATCCAGGTAGATCGATCGCCAGACTCGCCAATTTTACCGCATCCCCAGTTCCACCTAAAATCGAGAGTCGCTTCATCACACCTAGCAAGTTCCGAGTAGTTCAATAATAATAAATAGATTAGTACCCACCAACGAGAACATCTTTATGTCATCCACAGTTTACGACTTTTCGGCTACCAGCATCGAAGGTCAACCCGTCGAGATGAGTACCTATCGCGATAAAGTTTTGCTCGTCGTCAATACCGCTAGCCAATGTGGTTTCACGCCTCAGTACAAAGGTTTACAAGAGTTACAAGACAAATATGCCAGTCGCGGCTTTGCAGTATTGGGTTTTCCCTGCAATCAATTCGGACAACAGGAGCCAGGTAGCGCAACAACTATTCAATCTTTTTGTGAAACCAGATTTGGGGTGTCTTTTCCACTATTTGAGAAAGTAGATGTTAATGGTGCCAATGCTCACCCACTGTTTAAATATTTAGAAAAATCCGCGCCGGGAATTTTGGGAACGGAGGCAATTAAATGGAACTTTACCAAGTTTTTGGTCGATGGTAGTGGCAATGTCGTCAAACGCTACGGCTCGAATACCGATCCCAAAGATATCGCCAAGGATATCGAAGGACTTTTGAAATAATTACTATCTAATGCTAGGGAGATTTTCTCCCTACAAACTATGTCTTTAACAAAGATGAGTGCTGTATTTTCGCTAATTTTGGGAACTCTATACCTAGAGCTTTTCAACATGGAATAAATATAATGACAAATAATATTGAAGTTGTGTTCAGTTTTGACACGACAGGAAGTATGTATCCTTGTCTAACTCAAGTGCGCCGCAACCTTAAAAGTACAATTACTCGACTCCTCGACGAAATCCCTGGCATTCGGATTGGGATCGTCGCTCACGGTGATTACTGCGATGCTGGATCTACTTATGTTACCAAACATCTGAATTTATCTGGCGATATCGATCTTATCTGCAACTTTGTCCAAAATGTCGAACCCACAGGTGGTGGTGATGCGCCAGAATGTTACGAACTAGTTTTGCATGAAGCTCAATCATTATCTTGGTCGTCTAGTAGCACCAAAGTACTAGTAATGATTGGGGATGACATTCCTCATGCTCCAGCTCAAACACCCCAAAAATTGAACTGGCGTAAAGAGCTAGATAGGTTGACAGAACTAGGAATTACAGTCTACGGAATTCAAGCCCTAAATCGCGCTCATGCAACCCCCTTTTATGAAGAGTTAGCACACAAATCTGGTGGATTTCATCTGCGTTTAGACCAATTTTCATATATCACTGATTTCTTTTTGTCAGTTTGTTATCAGCAAGCATCTCCAGATCAACTGCAAAATTATGAGCAAGAAATTATCCAACAAGGTCGAATGAATCGAGGTTTGGATCGGATGTTTAACACCCTACTTAACCGCGAGAAATCTAGTGAATTCACCTCTACAGATCTAAGGGCAGTATCTCCAGGAAGATTTCAGGTTTTAGCTGTGGATAATGATATTTCTATTAAAGCATTTGTGCTAGAGAATGGACTAACATTTAAGGTTGGACGAGGTTTTTATGAATTCACCAAAGCTGAAACTATTCAACCTAGTAAGGAAATTGTTTTAATGGATCGAAAAACAGGAGATTTATTTGCCGGAGATGCAGCCAGAGATCTATTAGGTTTACCAATTGGCGAAACTGTCAGAATTAAGCCACATAATCTAGAACAATATGTTGTATTTGTTCAAAGCACTTCTGCAAATCGTAAACTTATAGGAGGGACGCGATTTTTGTATGAGGTAGAAGATTGGACTGCATAAAATAACATTTTATAACCCTGAATAATACTCTATTTAAATATTTTGATGCCGCTCCGCAAGAGTTTTACGCTCAATTTAAAGCAAAAACAAAATTGTAAGGTAGTATGACATGCAAAATCTTCATACCCTAATCGATCGCAATCTCTCTCATCCAGATTACGGGCGGTTACTCCAGCATCGCGATCGCAATAACCCCAATATTCTACATTACTCCGTACAACTCAACGATTGGGAATCTCTAGCATGGGAGCCTATTTGCGGTGGTAAAGAAAAAGATACTGGTAGATTAGCAGTTTGGCAAATCGATTGGAATCGCTTTCAAGTTGACCAAGCACGACAGCAGGATCGGGATCGAGTTAATCGATCTCTACACGTTTCCTTAGTAGAGTTTCACGAACAATGGCAATATGAACTATACCGTTTTAATTGCGAACATTGGGCGCGACTTGTCTCAACAGGAGATTGTCGATGCTATCAAATTGCCGAGTTCAAAAAGTTGGAACGGATTCCTATTTTAGGTTTTCTAATTATCGGTGTTGCTCGAACTATCACAGGTGCATGGGAGCATAATGGGTATGCTCAAGAGGTAATTGCCACTAGTGTAAAGATTTGCTCGTAGTTCGTACACCTTGGTGTAGACCTGCGGCAGATTTTCAAACAGAAATTATGTTTAAAGATGTTTAATCGATCGATGAAGTTCTAAGCATCACGATAAACGCGAATGAGTTGCTGTTTTAAGTCGATAAATGGGATAACCGCTAGATCTATTTTCTCAGCTAGACGTTCAAAATTAGTATTTTCACTACAAACAATGATACCTGAGTGCTCGGAAGATTGTTTGTGCAGGCGGATAAAATCATAGCGATTGAGCGTAAGAAC
>JAJAZF010000386.1 GCA_026785875.1 Chamaesiphon sp.
CCTGTATCCAGATCTAATGCTCGACATCGATTTGACTGGGGATAATCTTGTCAGAAAAATTTAAATTATTTCCTAAATCTGTACCAATTAGAATGTCTACTCCTGTCTCGGCTTCCAGTTTGGCCGCAGCCCTTACCCACTCTTCATCTGTTGCCCAATTCACAGGACTGTTCCAGTTATTGGCAGTAGAAAGATCGATCTCTTTGTTGTCCATGATTCACTCCTCGCGACGATACCACTCGAAATAAGGTAGCCCATCTCTGCCTGGATCTGGCTCTCCCCCAATCATGCCCATTTTGGCGTAGAAACTGACAGACTCACTCAATGCGTGTAAACCAACCAAGCCTCCATATCCTAATTCAAAACAATGCCTACACCGAAGTTTTGAGATTGATGCCCAATACCTGAGTATAAGCTCCCCGTACTTGCGTCACCCCGATCGTTCTGTCAGCAGCTTCAATCATCGGACGACGCAGACTCACGACTAGAAACTGGGCTTGATTGGCTTGCTTGCGAATCATCTTCGACAGGCGTTCCACATTCGCTCCATCCAGGAACATATCCACCTCATCGAAGGCATAGAAAGGCGATGGGCGGAGCGTTGGAGGGCGAAGATAAAACTTAGAGCTGTGAGGGATTTCTCACCCCCTGACATCGAGGAGAGGCGTTGGACGGGTTTACTTTTGGGGTGAGCGACAAGATTTAAACCACCGCTGAGGGGGTTTTGGGGATCAAAGCTACCATGAAGATGTTATGAAATCAAAAAGTAGTGTTTTTAACAATATTTTTCTCTCCACGCAACATTTGCAGGATTAACAAAACTTGGAATTGCGATCTTATTTGGCAGAAGAGAATAGTTTCTACTTGCTGCTGCTATCTCAGATAATAACAATTCTCCTGTTGGCTTAATACGGATGTTCCCTGAATCAAAAAGGCGATGGATATCTACACGTAGGCAAAATCCGTTGTTATCATCGTCAGATCCACCATGACTGACAGGAACGATGTGAGCTGCCTCCAAGACATCTGAAATGGTTTCTTGTGTCAGCAGACAGCTTCCGTTGTATGCTTTGACGATCTTTGCTCGAAATTGGGCTTGCCCACTCCGCCGCAAGACATTTGTAAGAGTTCGCTGTCGTTCAATGATAGACGGTAAAGGAGAATGTCGAACTTCATCTACGGCTTGCTCCGCACTCGCATCAAAGATTGAGGCATCAACAGGAATTATGGCTGATTTGACATCGAATAACTCTTTCAAGTAAAAACGTTGCTCTTCATTCGATCCATCTGCTGTTAACTGAAGAAGTCCAAAATTCGCTAAAAACAGTAAAAATTCTCTGGCAAGACGATGATCGTTGGCAGCAGGAACGCAGTCAGGCCAACTCGAAACATCGAGTTTTTTATCCCTGAATAGAAACACCTTCTGTGCAATGTCGATCGAGGTAGCTTTAATTCCGGCAAGTGGGATGACAACACGCATTAGCTCGTTATTTGTCAGATAGGATGATTCAGCATTATCGCGTCCCAATATCTCAATTATTTCAAGGATGAGTTGAAGAGGACGTATCTCCAAGTTTGCTGCTTTCCATTTAGCTATTTCTTCTGGCGAATTAGTCCAAGGATTTGGCAGTACTGTTTGCTGTACTATAATAGCCGCAAACTCACCTTGAGTAATATATCCCTCAGCGACGCTGCGACCAAAGGAAGTCAGACTTATCTTCCCTGGCTGCTTAACCAGAAGACCTGTTCCTTTCCAGTATTGTCCAGAATTTCGGATAATGTTGCGTTCAGGGGTTCGAGCTAAATCAACACTAGTGCGCGTCTCGCTCTGGACAATTCTTAGTTCTGCTGCAATTGCGGGGTCTGCTGGTGCCACCCCTTCATGACGAGCAAAAACCCTTAG
>JAJAZF010000387.1 GCA_026785875.1 Chamaesiphon sp.
AGATACGATTGAAATATCCTCTCGCTATTGGGTTAGACCGCTGGTACTTGCCAGATCCAACCCCGAAATTCAATTAGAATTCTTGCACGACCTGCGCGACGCAGCTCAACTAATTTTACCGATCGATCTTTTTCGTGATGCTTTAGATACAGAAGTTTTACCGCTAATTTCTGAATTATTTCATCCAACTAAAGATACCACCCGATCGGCGAATGCTCAAAAAGTACTATATCAATTCATCGCCGATCTTTATTTAGTGTCACAAGCGCAAAGCAAATCCTAAAATTCAATTCCAGCTTGTGCTTTGACTCCTTGCTCGCGGAAGGGATGCTTAATCATCGTCATTTCTGTGACGAGATCGGCAACATCGATTAAACTTTGGGGTGCGCCTCTACCCGTCAGAATTACGTGAGATAATTCGGGTTTTTGAGCTAATCCAGCAATTACTGCTTCTGGACTAAGATAGCCCAACTTGAGGGCGATATTGATCTCATCTAATAATACTAATTGATAGTTGGGATCGATAATATAACTCAAGGCTTGCTCCCAAGCACGTTCGGCTGTGGCAATATCTCGATCGCGATCCTGAGTATCCCAAGTGAAACCTTCCCCCATCGCCTGGAATACTAATTGGTCGCCAAAGCGTTCTAGAACAGCTTTCTCGGCTGGTTCCCAGGCACCTTTGATGAATTGGACGATCGCGACTCGATAGCCATGTCCGAGCGACCGTAGCACCATCCCCAGCGCAGCGGTAGTTTTGCCTTTCCCCGTCCCTGTATTGACGATAATCAAGCCTTTTTTGTCGATCGAGCGATCGATCCGCTCGGCTTGCACTTGTTGCCGACGCTGCATTTTCTGCTTATATTGTTCGTCAGTAAGATTTGATTCTGATTGTGTCATTTTGGGGTAACAGGATAGGGGATTGAAAGTGTATAATCGATCTAGTTTTGGCACTTATATTTATAACTGTCAACTGTCAACTGTCAACTGTCAACTGAATTTTGCCATCTGGACGTACACACGATCGAGTGACTCTGTGGAGTTTACCTATAATTGCGGGAGGGACACTGTTTACGACTTCCCGTGCAGACTTAGCCTTTTGGGTGTCGAGTGGGTTTCTATTTAGTGGGTTGATTTTTGGCCCCGATTTAGATTTATACTCCTTTCATTACAAACGCTGGGGTAAATTGCGGTGGTTGTGGCGACCGTATCAGAAAGCAATTAAACATCGATCGATCTGGTCGCACGGGCCGATAATTGGCACGATCGGACGGATATTATATTTAAGTTTATGGTTGGGACTGGTAGGTTTATTTTATTTAGGTGTAGCACAGTTAGCTGGTGCTAAAACCTATGCCGGACAACAGTTAATCGGGATCTTGCACCACTCGATCGAGAGTAACTTTCCTGTATATGTCGCTCTCTTCTGCGGTTTAGAATTGGGTGCAATGAGTCACTATAGTAGTGATTGGTTGGTATCGACATATAAGCGATTCACCAAAGGCAAAACCACTTGTGGTGAGCGTAGTCGAACTACGCCAATATCATTAAAAAATCTGTGGCATCGTCATCCTAAATCGCAAGTACCATCTAAGCAAAAAAAATTGCCCGTTGAACAGAGACGCAGAGGGCGCAGAGGGGGAAGAGAACGCAGAGAGGGGACTAGGGGGGATCGATAAGCAGAAATCCTCACCAATCAACTCTCTGCGTTCTCCTTTATCTCTGCGCCCTCCGCGCTAAACGATCTCCAATACCTCCCCTTCAATCATCCGTTTGGCGGCATCGAGTAGAGCTTCTTCCAGGTATGGTTTGATAAAGTAGCCACTAGCACCGAGTTGGGAGGCGATCTGACGGTGACGATCGCTACCGCGTGAAGTCAGCATCGCGATCGGTATTTTGATTAGGGCGGGATCTTTCTGGATGCGGGAGAGGAATTCTAGCCCATCCATCCGAGGCATCTCAATATCACAGAAGACGATATCGCAGGGTAGACCAGCTCTGAGCTTGTCCCAGGCTTCCTGACCATCGCGAGCCTGTTCGACACGGTAGCCAGCCCGTTTGAAGGTCAATGAGAGCAATTCTCGGACGGTGATGGAATCATCTACGATCAGTACCATTGATTCGCGGACTTCGACAGTGGGAACTGTCATCTGAGATGTCCATTCAGTCGAAACCTGACGAGAGAGCGTACCTTGGGCGAGGGCGATCAATTCCATCACATCAACGATCGGAATGATTCTACCATCCCCCATTACTGTGGCTCCAGCAATCCCCAGTGGTTTGGACGCTGGGCCTTGCAAGGGTTTGATGACGATTTCTTGGTCGCCAGTGATTTTGTCTACTTGAACGGCGGTGAGATTGCCATCGCTGCGGAGGATCAGGATTGAAACCAGATCGCTATCATCTTCATTGGTGCTATAAAAGTTGTTGCGAGCTAGTGGACGATTGAATTCCAGTAAATCAGATAGCGGTGTAAAGGGCATCAGTTCATCGCGCCAGAAAATACACTGTTTACCCTCACTATTCATCTGGATCTTTTTGGGGCTGACATCTTGAGTATCTTCAATCCCGTCCATTGGAAAGGCGATATTACGCTTGTTATTGACAGCGATCAAAGCTTTGGCGATACTGAGTGCCAGTGGTAGCCGGATTGTGAAAGTAGTACCCACTCCGAGTTGAGATTCGGTGGTAATAGTTCCCCGAATTTCGGTAATACTAGTCCGCACAACGTCCATTCCTACGCCGCGTCCTGATAATTCATCAGCTTTATCTTTAGTGGAGAAGCTAGGTAAGAAGAGGAGATCGTAAGCTTCTGTCTTAGACATTGTTGCCGCTTGTTGGGCGGTAATAATTCCCTTTTGGATCGCTTTGGCTTTAACTCGTTGGGTATCGATGCCCGCGCCATCATCTGAAATTGAGATAATGGTTTGGTTCCCTTGGTGGATGGCGCGAATCGTAATTTTGCCTTCGCTGGATTTGCCGACAGCCAGTCTAGTTTCTGTCGATTCAATCCCGTGAGCGATCGCGTTATTCACCATGTGAATTAACGGATCGGCGAGACTTTCGAGAATTACTTTATCGATGAGAGTATCGCGTCCTTCGACGCTCAGTTCGATTTGCTTGCCATATTTAAGACCATTATCTCGAACGCCACGCTGTAGCCTGTCGGCTGTCTGAGCAAAGGGCAACATTCGCGATTTGGTCAAATCTTCTTGCAGTTGTCCGGTGATCTGTCTGAGGGTACGGGTGACTTCGGTACTACCATCGACGACGAATTCAATATCCGCAGTGGACTCGCGCACCCGTACCGTCAACTCGATCATTTTTTGGGATAGCAAGTGAATGGGGGTAAATCGATCCATCTCTAGCGGATCGTATTCGATCGATGTACCAGTGGCGGATACATCTTCACTGCCCAGTTGAGGATTTAGCGCGGGTTTAGATTGCTGACGACTGGCGACAAGGGAATTTTCCATCAACGATCGCTCGTAGAGATCCTGCATCCGCTTACCGACTTCATTGAGCTTTTGGACTTCGGAGAGCAGTTTTTCGACAAACTGGCGCATCCGATTTTGATCTTGCTCTAATGTATTCCGGTTGACTACTAGTTCCCCGACTAAGTTATTGAGGTTGTTTAGATGTCTGACTGACACCCGCATCGTTTGCTCGAATGTTCGGGATTGTTTCGCTCGTCGATCTGGGGGCTTCTGGGCGGTATTGGGTGCGGGTGGATTGACGCTCGGTAGTGTCTCCAACGATCGATTCACTGTTTCTGTGAGTGAGTCCCCTAGGATGTCGTCCAGATTGGCGGCTAGCTCGGTTGTTGGTACCGCTGTCATCAGCGCGTCGAGATCGTCAAATTCTAGCCCTGCGCCAGTTAGGGCGGCATCAGCACCGCTGGCAACACCTAGGAGTGCATCTAAATCGACGGCATCTGTCAGGTTCGATCCAACCTGGATCGATATATTGCCAAAATCGATAGATTCATCACTGGGGACGGCACTAAGTCCATCAAAGTTGAAATCTAAATCTGCAAAATCATCACTAACAGATGATTCCAAACCTAAATCGTCGATGCTAAAAATATCTAGATTAAAATCGCTCGGATCGTTATTAGTAGGTGAACCCGTCTCTACTAGTCGATTTTCAATTAGATCTACCTCAACATCCAGCATATTGAGGTTTGATGGCACGGAATCTGGTAGTGTTGCACTAGTGATGCTAGCTGAATCTAGTTCGATTTCATTGAGAAAATTTCGATCTAATCCTCCGAAATCATCACTAGCAAATAGATTGAGATCTGACCGATCGGAACTAAGGAAGTCTAGATCTAAGTCTGCAAAATTATTGTCATTTTGAAGCTCGAAATCTAAATCTAAGTCTGCAAAATTACGCTCGATCTCAGAGTTGATTTCTAGATCGCTAATGATCGAAGGATTGAGATCTGATTCTCCTATTCGATCGAGTGTCGCGCTGATTTCTAATTCGCTAATACCAAGCGGCTTGAGTTCTAATTCTAGTTCGCCATCGAGTGCTGAATCGAACTCTAAATCACCAGTACCTACCAGATTAAGATCTAAACCTAACAAATCGCGATCGAATGGAAAGCTGACATCTAAATTACTGGTATTAAGAGGATTGGGGTTTAATTCTCCGTTGCGATCGAGTAAATAATTTAGGTCTGAATTGCTAGGATTAAGATCTAATTCTTCTAGATCGCGATCGAGTGACGAATTGATTTCTCGATCGCTAATACCAAGCGGATTGAGATCTAATTCTACGCCCAATGAAGAATTGGCATCTGAATTACTATTGTTAAAATTGAGATCTAGATCTAATAAATTGCGATCGAGTGACGAATTGATTTCTAGGTCGCTCATACCAAGCGGATTGAGATCTAACTCTTCTAGATTGCCATCGATCGCACCGATATCTAAATCATTAGTGTCAAAAGAACTGAAATCTAAATCCATCAAATCACGATCGACAGTGGAGCCGAGATTTAAATCGTTACTGCTAAAACTAAACTCTAAGTCCATCAAATCACGATCGATCGCACTTAGTTCTGAATCATTACTGCCAAAACTAAACTCTAATTCTGTAAAGTCTTCGCCCACAGCAGGGTTTATCCTTGCGCCACTAATACCGAGCGGATTGATATCTAATCCTGCAAAATCATCGCCGCTCGATAAATCGCCAACTGGCTGACTACTACTGAGAATATCTAACTGCAAATCGTCGAAATCATCAACTCGATCCTGTTCGATTGAGTTATCGAGCCAGCTTATTGATGTAGGGGGAGTTGGAGCATCAGCGATCGCCAGTTCTGGTTTACTACTAGTTAATTCTTCCAACCAGAGTAGATCTAAAGTCGCTGCGGCAATCTCATTAGTTACCTGAGGAATCTCGATTCCCCTCTGGAGAGGCTCCGCGATCGATTCAATCTGAGTCTCCTCTGGGGCTGCGGATCGGATTGTCTGAGCTGGTAGCAATCCATTCAAGTCCAAATCATTACCAGTCGCCTCAGCAATTGATGCCACTGGGGGGACTACTTGACTAGATAGCGGTGACTCCTCTAATTGCTCCCAATTTTCAGGTGGTGCGATCGTCGGAAATAGTCCGCTGATGGGAGGATCTAAACTAAAAGCTGGTGCAGGGACATCTAATTCTAAAGCTGCACCTAAATCGGGTTGAAATTGGTAATCCCCAAGATCGAGCGAATCTAGATCTGCATATGGAGGTTGGGGGGGTGATAATTGAGGATCGAGCCAGAAATTGGCAATTTCTAGATCGTCGATGCCGTCAAGATCGGGAGTATAAAATGTTTCCTCATCATATTCACTTACCTCTACTCGTCGATTGTCGCCGCTAACGTTGACTTGCTCGATTGCCAGCGCAAGATCTGGAGCGGGATCGACATTTGGTGGAGAAACTGGTTCAAAGATTTGTGAGGAAGATGTAGCTGTGACTGTCTCACCCAGAGCTAGTAAGGGTTCACCAGCAAGGAAATCATCATCCTGCATCCACATCCCCTCAGTGGGGATCTCATCGCTGAGTGGGTTCATAAACTCGTTCAATTCCATCGCATCTGGAGCGAATTCTACATTTGGGAGCGCAAACAAACCTGCTAAATTGTCAGGGCGATCGAAGTTAATGGGTTCTAATCGATCGCTAATGGCTAATAAATCGGGGAGTTTTTGGCTGGGAGCTTGAACGATATTGTTACCAGCAAATAGATCGCCACTGAAGATCCGATTTTGATAATCGATCGCCGCTTCTAGATCGGGTGTGATCCCGATGTCTTGATGACGATGAGCCACGATCAGAATTTGCGCTTGTTTGACAGCGATACTAATGCTTTCACCGAGTTGGGGGAGAAAATTAGCCGGATTGGCGATCGCCAATCGACAAGCTGTAAACAGATTTGTCCATTCTAGGAAGTCAAAATTTTCGCCCAGATTCCCCAATTTTTGACAAATTTGCTGGATTTGGGTGCGGATTTCTGGTCGATCTGGCTGTAAGCACAGATCGATGATTTCAGCTAATTTACGAGTAACATATTCTCCGAAAACCTGTTCTACCGCCGGATCTTGAGTCCGATCTCGTTCGCGGATGACTGGTACTGTTGGATTTGCAGTAGCGAGTAAGTCTTGGAGATAGGCTCGGAGTTGGGCAAATACCGGATCGCCAATCGGATCGGCAGCAGCCGGATCTAGGCGGTAAGGATCGCTAGATTGCCGCACGCGTTCGATCCCTGCTTTTAAAAAACTAAAGCTTGCTAAAAATAGCATTTGGAGGTGCTTATCTACCTCAATTTGGGGCTGTTCTTTGAGTAGTTTGAAGTTGGCTTCAAATTGGTTGCCAATTTGTTGAACTTCATGCAGCCCCAGCATAGCAGCACTACCTTTGATCGAATGTGCCGCTCGAAACAGTTCGCGAATCATCGTCGGCTGTCTGACTGTTTCTGGCAGTTTGCGTAAGCCTTGCTCGATCGTGTTTAAGTGTTCGTTAGCTTCTTCTAAAAAGTATCCCAGGATGCGATCGTGTTCCATAACTAGGGGGTAGGGGTAGGGGTGAGGTGTTAGGGATGGGGGGTAGTTAGATGTTAGGGATCGGGTATTTAGTGATGGGGATTAGATTAAAGCCTAAAGCCTAGAGCCTAAACTACTCAACTTTGAATCGCTCAACATAAGTGAGCAAGTTCCGCGCGACGACAACTAGATTTTCGAGGGATGACGATACCTTCTGAGCTTCTTGGGAAGTTGACTGGGCTTGGATTTCGACTGACTGCATAACTTCTGTGACTGCTTTAGAAGTTTCGCGTTGCTCGATCGTATCTGAGGTAATCGATCGTACTAGTGCATCGATCCGATTGGATACTTGAATGATGTCATCGAGCGATCGCTTGGCTTGTTCTGCTAGTTTGGTACCCTGGATAACTTGTTGTGTCCCCTGTTCCATCGCTGCCATTACCGAACCCGTCTCACTTTGGATTTGGAGTACGATATGCTCGATTTCTTTGAGAGCTTTAGCACTTCTGTCGGCTAGCTGTCGGACTTCATCAGCAACGATCGCAAATCCTTTCCCCGATTCTCCCGCTCTAGCTGCTTCGATACTGGCATTGAGCGCGAGTAAGTTGGTACGTGATGCAATTTGGGAAATTACCGAGACGATTTGTGAAATTTGTTGAGAAGACTCTGCCAGACGTTTGACTTTTCGAGTACTTTCTGCTACCGTTTCGCGAATCTCTTGAATACCTGCTACCGTCCGTTCTACCGCTTCACCACCTCTAAGGGCGGTCGCCGATGCCGTCCGTGCTACTTCTTCCGATTCCCGCGCACTTTCGGCTACCCGTTTGATCGAGGCAGTCATCATTTGGACAGAGTTGACAGTAACGGCGAGTTCTTCAGCTTGACTGAGCGCGTCCGAAGATAACCGCCGGGCAAATGCTTCACTTTCGGTCGAGCTTTGGTTGACCTGAACTGCGGCTACTTGTACCTGTTGCACGATCTGTCTGAGACTATCGATCGTCAAGTTAAATGAGTCGGCAACCGCACCGAGCACGTCGGCGGTGACTTCCGCTTTGACCGTCAGATCTCCCCGCGCGGCACCCTCTACATCATCAAGGAGGCGGATTACTTGACGTTGGAGTTCATCTTTGGCTAGTTCCATCTCCCGTGCCTTGCGCTGGGCTTCAGAGTTGCTAGTCACCACAGATTGCAACATGTAGTTGAAGGATGAAGACAACAGACCCAATTCATCTTGAGAAGATACAGTTGCTCGGGCAGCCATATTACCCTGAGCCACTTGCTCAAAATTGGATTGCAAGTCTCTGACGCTCTTGCTCACCTGCTTGGTATATTTACCAGTCAGGATTCTGCTAATCCCAAAACTAGCCAAACCACCCAATACCATCATCATTGCGCCAGCGCGTTGTAGTGGCACGCGGGCGGCTTCATCTTTGCGCTCGAGCGTTAGACTGGTAACAAATGTCACTCCAGCGATCGCTACCGCCGCACCTAGTCCAGCAGCACCAGAAATCAGCCACTGCTTCTTCTGAAATGAGGCATTTTCAAACGGTGCAAATACACCTTTGGCGGGCGGAATATTCGTCATCAGAGAACTCTCCTCACGATAGAGACTACTCATACCTCCAGGCGGTTGACTTTTGATCCCAGAGATCGACACCCCATTGATAAATGTCGAACTATCATCAAACATCCCCGAAGACTTAGGCACATCCATCGGGGATGGTGCTGGCTGCTCGAGAAAATCGTCAGGCAGGTCGAAAAATCCCGACTGCTGCGCATCTCGATCGAATGATGATAGTTCAGCATTTATCGGACCAAACTGTCGGTTAGACATTGATTCAAGGGAATTAGCCGCGACGGGATTGACGGTTTGTGGTTGCAAAGCTGGTGCGACACCAAAATCTTCCGAGTCATCGGCATCGAGATCGTCATCGAACCTACTAGTTTGGCGAGCGCTATTGAAGTCATCGTTCATCCAGTTGGGCTGCTCGGATGACTGAGCTGTGGGGGGCCAAGCCGTAGGCAGCACACCACTAATTTCATTGAGAGCATCAGAGATATCTTCAACAGAAAATTCAAGTTGCTGAGGATTTTTTTCGTTATGGTTAGCGATCTGCTCTGGACGATGATTGGCGACAATCATCGTCGGACGATTGGCTGAATCTAACTCATCATCTCGACTGGCTTGAGGCTCGAATTGGGGTGTGACTTGAGCTGCAATTGCGTCTTGTTGCTCTGCACTTTCAAATGTGGAGACGCGATCTGGATCGAAGGTAGCAAAAGCGCGACGGGCGGCTGGTGAAACATTGAAAAATCCTGTATCATCCGCCACTTCAGATGTTGTTAGCGGTAAGTCATGAGGCTGATTCCGAGGATCTTCGCGTCGTTTGTCCTCCTCCTTATATCCAAAGGCAAAAGCATCTGTGAGAGTTTCTTGTTCGTTATTATAGAACCCCGTTGCTACTTGCGGCTTTTGGCCGATCGCACTAGGATCGATCGAGAAAAAGTCTGTAGATTGGCTCGGAAACAGTTGTCCCGACATGTCTACATTAAAATTGAGAGCTGCCAGATCGAAATCTTCGTCAGCGGTGAGATCTTCTGGTTGTCGCCAAGTTAGTAACTCGGCTGAATCTGCACTAGTATCTCGGTAATGTCCGCCAGAATCACCTCGATCGAATTGCTCCTGGTGGCGATCGCCCATCTGGCTCAGACACGAATTAGCATATTCTAATCCACTACTCGCAAACTGGAGAAATTCAGGATCGCTGGAAATACTTAATACGTATTCATACTCCTTTTTGCCGATTTCATATTGGTACAAGCCATAACAATAAATGTGTCCTCGCAATAGTCGGACACTAGGGTCGTCATGAAATTTTTTAACTAGAGTATCAATAATTGACGCAGCTTTTTCATAGTTGCCTTGCAAATAAGCAGCTTCTGCTAATTGATATTCTTGAGTATAGTCTTGAGTGTAATCTTGATTGGAAATCATCGTTTTTTGTGTCTATGACTGGTTGATTTTATGAATTATCTATTTTTTATAGTTTTCATTCACTTAACATTAGTCTAAGCTGAATAATTATCAAAGTATAAATATCGGTTTTTAATTCAACTATTAGGTATCAAACAAAAACTCTTAAATAGTCCATTGAGAAGAGCGCAGAATCGCGACTCGATCTAATAATTTCAGTCCTGGCGCAGATCCTGTCGTCGGGTAAACTCCCTTGATAAAACTATTCATCGCTGTAGGAACATGAAGATCGGGAGGAAGCATTTGGCTGATATCCAACCATTCTGTATTTGCAACTGTGTGAACTGCAAAACCCATCACCAATTCTTGGTCTTCTACAATCAGTACCGAAACTTCAGTTTGATTGGGATCGATCGATACCCGATCGCCTAGAAATTGTCCGAGATCCGCTACCCAAATCACTTGACCCCGCCAATTATATGTGCCGAGGAAAAAAGGTGAAGCATTGGGAATTGGCGCGATCCGATCGACATAAACTGACATCACCTCTCGGACACCAGAAGCAATCAGCGCAAATTCATTACCTGAGGGTACATCGAAGCGCAAGCACAACTCGCCATCTCGGCTCCCCACACTCAGATCGTTAGTGTCGGGAGCATCATCACTGGTGAGAAAATCTAAATTGAGAACCATCAGCCCTATCCTAATTTCGTAGTAATTGTTTGATTGTACTCAGCAATTCCACTGGCTCGAACGGTTTGCAGACATAAGCGTCCGCACCTTGGCGCATTCCCCAATGTTTATCAAAATCTTCACTTTTGGAACTACACAAAATCACGGGAACATCTTGAGTTTTGGGATTGGATTTGAGCTTTCGACAAACTTCATAACCATTCATCTTGGGCATGACTACATCGAGCACCACAATGTCTGGGATAATCTCAAGTGCAACTGCGACAGCCTGTTCGCCGTCCATGGCGACATTTACTGTCATCCCACTAGCTTGGAGTAGCTCTTTGATCATTTCCCGCTGAGCGGTACTATCATCCACAACTAGAACTGTTTTCATATATCTACTAATCAATGAGGTGAATGGAAACTAAGACAGTAAACAAGGGCAACAGGCGATCTCTAAACATCCTCAGGGTTCATCGCTAATACTTATCGCAATCTAAAGCAGGCAAATCGCCAACCTGTCAAGGTAGCATCGATCGAG
Source organism: Chamaesiphon sp. (assembly GCA_026785875.1). Taxonomy (GTDB): domain Bacteria; phylum Cyanobacteriota; class Cyanobacteriia; order Cyanobacteriales; family Chamaesiphonaceae; genus Chamaesiphon. Next base: position 11,222 of record JAJAZF010000387.1, read on the forward strand.
ACGACGCTACTGAGCAATTTGCACAGATCGTCCGTCGTCGGGTATCGATCGATAATTATGTCCGCTACATTCAGTTTTCCCACACATTGACTAGTTTGTTGCATTATCTCCAAGATCGCTAAAAAATTTAGTTTTGTTTTGTGCTGATAGCAGTTGGGAGTGGATGTATATATAGTTATTAGTGATGACACACTTAATTTGACCGATCCCATTGACAAGAAAATCACAGACATGGCTCCAGCGGCGAACACAGAGTAACAATTGTTGGCTCGGCTACTGTCGTTACCTATCGATCGATCGCCCATCTGGGCAATCTAGCCTCATCCAATGAGCAAAATTCACTATTTGGGGGATGTCGATGATGTCCCCACTACAGTCGTTTTTGTGTAATATAACCAAAGCGGCAACTGTCTGTTAGCTCAGATTTATAATATGGATTAACTTATTCAATTCTGGATGCTCAGCAAAAACCTAAATTTATTTATATAAGACAAGGGAATATTAACGTGTTGTATCTAGCCGAAGTC
>JAJAZF010000388.1 GCA_026785875.1 Chamaesiphon sp.
GAGGTTGCGGAGTAATGCGTAGTCATCTTGGAGTTGACGCAGCCGAGTTACGAATTGGGAATTTTCGCGGGTGAGAGTGGTTAATTGATTGAGTTGAGATTGGAGTTGAGTAGAAATACTTGTCACCGCCCGCGCTGTCAAGAGGGTTTCAACAACTTGTTGGGCTGATTTGTCGAGTCTTTCGAGCGGTACTGGAATTTGAATCCGTTTGATGGCAACTGGATTTGCGTTAGTATTTTCGGCAACAATTGGCGGTAGTACTTCTGAGTCTAAAATTGGGGAGGGTTTGATCGCATTGCTGGCGATCGATCGCTCTGCATCAACATCCGGCTTGTCACTCTCGATCGACACATCATTGAAGAAATCGTCTAATAAATCGGGTAAATCTGCAATCGACTCAATCTCAGCAGATCCAACGATTGGTAAGAGTTCGCTGGCATCTGGACGCAATTTCTCGGCGGAAGTATCCCCGAAAAACTCATCAAATACATCGAACGTATCACTTAGATCGCTACTAATATAATTTGATGTAAATACAGGTTGAATCTCTGCTTTTACATCCTGACTAATAGCTAATGTAGGTACAGTAAAATCTAGGTCGATTTCTCGACTCTCGTTTTGGAAAGAATCAGGCTGAATCAATGTAGCAGCTTCATCAAATGCTTCGATCGAGATCGAAGTATTTGGTATGGGAGTTAAATCCAAGTCGCTAATCAGTTCGACTTCATCTATAAATAAATCGTCTAAAATATCGATAAAATCGTTACTAACTGCACTGACTTGGGCATCATCTAGGAAGAAATTATCTAAGCTATCAACGAGATCGTTACTAGCTCGATCGATTTCACCGGATTGACTAACTGTGGGTTCGCTCTCTTGAGCTAAAAAGAAAATATCGATCGAGTCTAATAATTCCCGATCGGCTGCTATATTTGAGCTGACTGAATCGAGATCTGTAGATTTGACAATGCTCTTGAGTTGAGCTAATCTTTCGATGTCAGTTGCTGCGATTTCGCCGCTATTTTTGACACAGGCTTTGAGGAGTTGAAAATATTCAAACCAAACCGATCTCCATAATTGACAATCAGGTTTAGCAATTAGCTCCTGACAATCCTCAAGTAAGATCGTCCAACCCCGAGCCAATTCAATATCTACGCCAATTTGAGTCAGTTGGGCGAGCGTTGCTTCAGCAGCATCAATTATCTGCGCGGGAACTAGCCCTAGACTAGGAATCCTTGCCAGAGCCATCTCTAAATCCAGGATTACCAAGTCAAAGCCTTGCTCGGCAAATTCTTGATGTACCTGCTTGAGTTCGTTCCAGTCTGGTAGATATAATTGCTTAACTCGATCGCGTAGTTGGATCGAGCGGTTGACAGTCGGCTGAACTTGCTCAATTGCCCGATCGCCAGTCTCCGTAATCTCAATACTACTGCTCAACAGTTCTCCAGCTTCGATCAGAATTTGAACTAATTCGCCATCGCCAAGGATTGGAGCCTCTGCTAGATACCGCAAATCGGATAGTAGGTCTTCTAACACCATCGCCACCTGGAGCATCGCATCTGCCGATACAGTCACTGCACCACCTTTGATCGTATGGATTGCCCGATAGAGATTTTGGATATCCGCAGTCCACGATCGAGGATTCAATTGTTGGATCGTGCTGAAATAAATCTCTAAGTGCTGCTGGGTATCGATAGTAAACATTTCGCGCAGCTCTTGCTGCAATTCGGCTTCGGCTGCTTCGATGGGATTCATCAGGAGATCGGGGGTAGGGGTTAGAAAAGAGTCTGAATCGTGCCCTCTCCGGATTACTCCCCTCCTGGAAGGGGAGTAGGTGGGTTCCGGGGACTGAGGGTGAGGGTAGCATTAAACTTGGACTAACTGACTGAGTATTGGTTGAACAGGAGCTAATTGTGGTGTCGAGGTGTCATTTAAGTTAAAGAATTCGACCATTTGGAGGAGCTTGTTGGCTAAAGTCCCCATCGACTCTACCTGTTGGCGAGTGATACTGGCTTTGGCTTCAGTGGATTGAGCAATTGAGGAGATCGATTGAATTACGATCAGGGTATCGCTGACTACTCGAACGATATCTTGACTGGAACTATTGACTTTTTTACTCATCTGTGAAACTTGCTCGGTGACGGTTTCAATATTGTCAAATGCTTGACGGGATTTATCGACCTCAGTTGTAAATTTCTGGACGAGTAGATCGATATCGCTGATATCCTGGGTAAGACCAGATGTCACAGTTTGGACGCGATCGGTCTTTTGCTGGAGTGAGGCGAGACTGTAATTTGTATCTGTAGCCAGAGTATTAACTTGCAGGGCGATCGTTTCAAATTCTTTGGCGAGGCTGGCAAACTGTTCGGGATCGCGTTCTTGAATCGCCCGACTGGAGAGGGTAGAAACGTTGAGGGCGAGGACGCGGGTGAGCGCAGCAACCCGTTTTTGATCCTTAGAAAATTGCGCGGCTAAGTCTACGAATTCGGTGAGGAGTTGCGCTCGCTTGACAATTTGGTCGGTACCTTGTTGGAGTGTGTCGATCCCGGCGGTGGTACTGTCGATCGCTTGTTTACCAGATACTACCGCCGATTTAGCCTGTTGTACCGCGATGGCTGTATCGATCGCTTGTTGTCTAGAGTCGGCTGTGAGCGCGTTAATATTATCCATCAGCAATTGCACCGATCGGACTTCGATGGCTTGGGATTGGGCTTGTTGGGTGGTTTCGATTGCTGCAATTGCCAATTGTCCGGCATCAGTGGTGACTTGCTGTGCGGTATCGACTACAGCGGAGACAATTCGATCGAGTGACTCGATCAAGCGGTTGAGGGTATCAGAAACCAATCCCGTCGCCCGTTCGTTGACTTGCGCCTGAACTGTCAGATCGCCCTCTTCGAGCGAGCAAACTACATCCAAAATATGTCCGACATCTGTTTGTAATAGTTCGCTCTCCAATCGAATTTGTGCTTCTTGTTGCAGCCCATTCTCTAGCTCTTGATTAAGTCGATCGTTTACCTGGATTAGCTCTGTTCTCGATACTAGCATCGCTGCGGCTGCCTGCCTGTCGCGAATATATTCGCGGATCGCCAATAATACCAATGTCCAACTTGCCAGCAAGATTGGTAAAGTCGCGCCAGCAAATACAACCGAGGAAATTAGCTGTTGTTGATAATTATCGAGTTCGGCACGAATCGATCGATCGACTTTTGCTAAAACTAGATTACTCCCATCTCCATAAATTTTCTTCTGGGCGGCATATTCTGCTCCATTCAAGATCGCCGCTGCTTCTTGTTGCTTGCCTTGCTCTACCAATTTAAAAGACTTATCTTCCATTGCCAGCAACTTATCTGATGATATGTTTGTTTTGCTGGCATCTGCCCGCAATTCAGTTGAGATACTATTTAGAAACTTTTTGATGGTGATGTCGTTTTCGGCAGCCAATTTCTTGTAACGATTTCGCCATTGCGGCTCGCCTGTACTTGCTGACATCCTGGCTGACATAGTAAGTACTTCATCTTGATAAAGTAGGTCGCTACTGATTTTTTGAAGTTCGACACCTTTAACGACAACTGATTGAAAGCTATTGTAGACACTCCAAATATTCCAAGTCAATGCTCCAGTTAGCAAGAGACTTCCTGCGATAGTCGCAGTAATTGTGCTAATTAAGTTATTCTGTACTAGGCTCTTGAGCTGCTGGAGTGGGTTTGTCGATCGATCGTGTTGGACTGGAATTACTGGCTGATTACTGTTCATTGGAGTAGAGGGTGGAGGGTAGAGGGACTGGGAGACTAGGAGACTGGGAGAAAATCCCCTCCAAGGAGCGACGTTTTTATTCGGGGGGAATTCCCGAATAAAAAAACGTCAAGATAGGGGTGCCCGTAGGGCAGCACATTTATAGTGCGGGTGGGTAGATCTACGCATCACCCCCCCAACTAGTTAAATTGATGACTTTGTTCTGCCAAAATCGGCTCTAAATCTGGCATGGATAATGGCTCTGGTGTTGCCACTGTAATCATTGGCAAGCTAACCATCGACTTTTGAGCTGGTAGTTTAAAGACTTGAATATTACTAATTAGTCCGGCAGATAACTCGTTCATTTTGGTCGAGATCGATCGAGCTGTCTGAGATTGGGCATCGATTTGCGCTGATAGTGTCGCAATTGCGGAGATCGATCGAGCTGTAGAATCAGCAGAATTGATAATAGTTTGACTAGTTTGCGATACTACTTCACCCGCTTTGACTACTTGTCCGGTGACAGATTGGACTGTAGCAAATACTTCGCGAGTTTGTTTGACACCCAGCGTAAAACTATTTACCAAACTACCTAGTCTTTGCACTTCGCCATCTACATCAGAAACTACGCGGTGAATTTGGCTGTTGCGTTGTTCGAGACTGGCTAATCCTTCATTGGTTTGTTGTGCCAGTTGACTGACTTGTCCCGCGATCGATTCAAATTCCCGCGCTACTGCTTCAAACTGTCTGGGGTCGCGCTGTTCGGCGGCTCTAGCGGCTACTAGGGAGGCGTTGAGCGCGAGGATTTGGGTTTGGGTCGCAATATCGGTTTGATCGTCTACAAAGCGATCTGAGAGTCCGACAAATTCCCCCAAAGCTTTCATTTGTTGGACGATCCGATCGCTACCCTGTTGTAATACATCAATGCTGAGATCGAGGGATTCGATCGTTATCTCACCATCGGTTACGGCTGTTTGCAGCGATCCCAACGATCGATCTGTGGCGGCTAGTTGAGTTGCGGCATCATTAGCCGATTGACGGACTGTTTGTGTCAATGCTAATACTTGGTTCACAGACTCGGTTTGTTCGCTACTACTACGAGCGACAGTAGCAGCAATTTTGTCTTGAAGATGGCTATTGGCTGCTACCTGTTGAGCCTCGATCGATACTTGGGAGAGAAGTAATCCCAATCCCTCAACCAGCCGATTCAAGACATCCCCAATCAGTCCGGTAGCTCGCTCGTTAACATTTGCACTGACAGTGAAGTCACCAGCTTCAATGTCGCAGACTACATCTAATAGTTCGCCGATATCTTGTTGTAAAATATCCCGTTCTTCACGGACGATCTCTTCTTGCTGTTGACGGTTTTGGGATTCTACTTCTAGAGCTTGGTTCGATGTGAGGAGATTTTGTTGGGATTTTTCAATTTCGGCTTGAGCGATCTGCCTGTCGCGAATGTAGTCGCGAACCGCCAATAATACTAATGTCCAACTCGCCAACAAGATCGGCAAACTCGCAACGGCAATGACGATCGCGAAGATTAATTGTTGTTGATAGTCATTTAGTTCAGTCTGAATCGATCGATCCACATCAGCCAAAACTGCACTGTTACCATCCCCAAAAATCTTCTTCTGGGCTGCATATTCACCACCCATCAACACTTGATAAGCCTCTTTCTGTTTACCCTGCTTGACCAATTTAAAGGCTTTATCTTCTAGTTCAAATAACTTGGCTGATGCGCCATCATTTTTACTAGCTTTAATTTTTTGCTCGGCAGATATATTCGCCAAAAACTTTTTGAGCGAGGCATCAGCTTTGGGTAGCATCTGGTTGTAGCGAGTTTCCCATTGCAAATCTCCCGTACTCACCAGCATCTTGGCTGACATGGTGAGAAATTCATCTTGGTAGACAATTTCAGCACTAGTTTTTTGTAGCTCAAACTGTTTGGCTACCGTCGATTGGAAGCTAGTATAAATCGTCCAGATACCCCAGGTTGAAACTCCAGTTAGCAGCAAACTACCTGCGACAGTCGCAGTAATCGTCCCCACTAGGTTACTTCTGACTAGGCTGCGGATCTGCTGGATTGGCGACTGTCTTTGGCTCGTGAGGCTGGCTGTCTGGTTGCTATTCATGAGGGGATAGGTGATAGGTGATAGGTGATAGGTGATAGGTGATAGGTGATAGGGGGTAGATAGTGGATGGTATTTCTTTTACCCATTACCCATTCACTCTCGGTTGCCACAAACCTGGTGGAATTAATTCTGGACGCATCATCAACATCAACCCGTCGGTTGCAGCAGTCGTAAACAAATCTGATGGCAAATCTTGACGGTTGGTAGTACCGATCGCGCGATCGACTACTACGCCGATATTTGCCAGCGATCCGGCGGCTTCATTGAGCCTGATGACGATCGATCGTTCGCGCATCCCCAACTGTTCGACTTTGAGTAACCGAGCGGCAGCAATCAAGGGGATAATCAGACCGTTATTGTGGACGATGCCAGTCAGCAATGGATCGTAAAATGGTAAATCTAGGATCTGCGATCGCTCGATCCGCAAGATTTCAGCAACCCACACTGCTGGAAATATCAAGGTAAACCGATCGATCTCGGTCGAGATAAATCGATCGGCTAGGACTGTCTGAACGGGATTGGGTGGCGTTTGAGTGGCAATCATGACAGAAATCAGGGTTGGGATCGGGGCAGGTCGATGGTGTCTATACGAGTTATTTGAGTTGCTGCGGAGGTTGACTTACCCCCCACCCCCCCGATCGAGGGGAGGCTCTCTTGCTCCCTCCCCTTTATAAGGGGAGGGCTGGGGTGGGGTAAAGGACTACGATCTTCACTAATATACTTGTGTATACACGGTAGCCCGATCGAGGGGTAGGGTAAAAGACTACGCAGCAACTCAAAAGCCAGGAAAGCGTTAGTAAATCTATGCCGCAGGGACTTGTGCCGTAATCTTCGCCAAGACTTCCTCGATACTTTCCCGACTCACAGGCTTAGGTAAATAATCATTAGCCCCAGCCCGTTGGATGCCATAGTTCATCTCTATGGGTGTCTTTTTGCTCGAACAGAAGATGACATACTGGTTTGCTGTTTTTTGATTCAACCGCATTGCTCTCAAGAATTTGTAACCATCTTGTTCTGGCATCACCACATCTAGAAACACGGCAGTGTATGTGCCTGTTTCGATCGTCTTCATCGCATCTTTGGCACCATCGCAACGATCTACTTTGTGTCCTAATGTCTGCAAGATCGAGGTCAAAGCGTGTGCATCTACCGAGCTGTCATCGATAATTAAAAACTGCATAATTGTTTTGTTTTAGTTGTGTAAGTAGTTATTAGGAGATGCAGAAATGGACGTTCCTACCAGCTTGACTAGTAGTTCCTCAAGTCGAACTTGAAAACCCTCGACATCTGCTGATGCTAAAGGTTTAGTCAGGAAGTCGCACCCACTCCACTGCGCTCGCCAGCGATTGGAGAGCTTTTGCTCCCCAGTCAAGATCACTAGCGGAATTGTTGCCAATTGGGGTTGTATTCTGATTTGTTTAACTAACTCAAATCCAGAAATTCCTGGCATGTTAATATCGATAAAAATTGCTGCTGGCTCAAGTTCCACAATTGAAGCTAACGCGGCTTGGGACTGTTGACAGAC
>JAJAZF010000389.1 GCA_026785875.1 Chamaesiphon sp.
AAGCTAGCAACTCGCGAAATATCGCCCTGACTTATTTACCCGATCGCCAGTAACTAACAGCCGTTGTATGGTACCATCCTCTGTTATCCATGGCTGATTCAGAGTTACATCTAAATCCAAGATTTAGGTTGGCCACCATCAATGGTGCGATCTGAATGCAAAGCATAAGCTGTGCCAAGATTACCACTTTGTATCCGATCCTTTGCTCCCTTGACTGTAACTTCATGCAATTGCGAGATTCCCTCCGCCGAACTAAGATTGTTGCTACCATCGGCCCAGCAACTAGTAGCCCTGAAGTCCTGAAACAATTGATTCAAGCCGGAGCAACGACTCTGCGGCTCAATTTTTCCCACGGTACTCACGACGATCATTTAGCAAATATTCGCCTGATTAGGCAAATATCTTTTGAATTAAATCAGCCAGTAGGTATATTACAGGATTTACAGGGGCCAAAAATCCGCTTGGGCAAATTTGCCGATGGCTCGATCGTCCTCAAAAATGGCGACCCGTTCACGCTGACGAGTAAAATCATCCCAGGGACGCAGACGATCAGTTCGGTGACTTACGATACCTTGGCGGAAGAAGTGCCCGTGGGTTCGACGATCCTCCTCGATGATGGTAAGGTCGAAATGGTCGTAACTGGAGTCGATCCTGTTACCAGTGAATTGCACTGTCAAGTAGTCGTCGGGGGAACGCTATCGAATAATAAGGGTGTCAACTTTCCTGGAGTCTACCTGTCAATCAAAGCTCTGACTGATAAAGACCGTCAGGATCTGATGTTTGGACTAGATCAAGGTGTAGACTGGGTTGCCCTCAGCTTTGTCCGCAATCCGGCTGATATCATCGAAATCAAAGAACTGATTGCCAATGCGGGCAAAGAAGTTCCGGTCATCGCTAAAATTGAGAAGCACGAAGCGATCGAGCAAATGGAAGCGATCCTCTCCCTCTGCGATGGAGTCATGGTAGCACGAGGCGATCTCGGCGTTGAACTACCCGCCGAACAAGTCCCCAGAATTCAGAAACAACTGATTGCTACAGCTAACCGGATGGGAATTCCGATTATTACTGCTACCCAAATGTTGGATAGTATGGTGAATAATCCGCGTGGGACTCGCGCCGAAATTTCCGACGTTGCCAATGCGATTTTGGATGGTACCGACGCGGTGATGCTCTCAAATGAAACCGCTGTGGGTATTTATCCGATTGAAGCCGTTCAAACTATGGCGAGAATCGCGCTCGAAACCGAGAAAGCAAAACTCTCCAAACGCTGGGAAGATAACAAACGATCGATTCCCAATGCCATCAGTGAAGCCGTCAGCAATATCGCCGAACAACTCGGAGCCGCCGCCATCATCCCCTTCACCAAAACCGGAGCTACCGCCCGCAGTGTCTCCAAATTCCGCCCATCCAAGCCGATTCTCGCCGTCACACCCCACGTAGACGTTGCCCGTAGACTCCAGCTCGTTTGGGGAGTTCAACCCATGCTCCTGCTCGATTTACCCAATGTCAATGATAACTTCCAAGCCGCGATCGATATGGCGCGGACGAGTAATCTCCTGCATGAGGGGGATTTAGTGGTAATTATGTCTGGTACCCAAGGTGTGGCTGGTTCGACAGATCTTGTCAAAGTCGAAGTCGTCACATCTGTTTTAGGACAAGGGATCGGGATCGGACATGGTTTAGTCACCGGAATTGCCCACATCGCCAGTTCGCCAGGGGATATTGCTCGTTTTAATAAAGGGGATATTCTGGTGGTGAAGACGACAAATGCTGAGTATCTGGATGCAATTCGCAAAGCTAGCGCGATCGTCGTAGAAGAAGAAGGTGTAACTTCCCATGCTGCGGTGTTAGGATTACGATTGGATATTCCCGTAATTGTCGGGGTAAAGGATGCCACCACCAGCATTCGTGGTGGCACTGCGATCACCCTCGATATTCAACGTGGACTAATTTATGCTGGGGCGATTAGTTTTAATTAGAGCAAAATTCAGCATCTATTTTAGATGACGTTGACAACAAATCAGAAATGGCTATCAATTATCGGGATTGGTGAGTCGGGATTGTCCGAACTAAGTCCACTCGCACGCGGATTTGTCGATCGAGCATCACTCATCGTCGGTGGTAAACGTCATTTAGCCATGCTCCATGACTCTCTCCAGCCTCGGCTCGTGTGGACATCCCCAATTGAAACATCGATCGAGTCAATCCTCACACATCGAGGTACCCCAGTCTGTATCCTGGCTAGCGGCGATCCACTTTGTTATGGGATCGGGGTGACTTTGCTCAAGTATATCTCGATCGAGGAGATGACTATTATCCCCGCTCCGTCTACATTTAGTCTAGCTTGTGCCCGATTGGGATGGTCGTTGACAGACGTAGAGACAATCAGTTTGTGTGGACGTGCTCCAGACTTTTTAGCGGCGATCCTCGCGCCAGATGCCAAGTTATTAATTTTGAGCGCAGGTGCAGATACGCCGCAAATTGTGGCAGATTTATTAACACAACGTGGATACGGGGATAGTCAAATTACCGTATTAGAACACATAGGTGGACGAGAAAGAGTAATTTCAGCTCTTGCCAGAGCGTGGTCGAAACCGGATGTAGCGGCTCTCAATGCGATCGCCGTCGAATGCCGAATCGATCTAAATACAATCCCCTTAAATCGCCTCCCAGGACTGCCTGAGAGTGCCTATCATCACGATGGACAACTGACAAAGCGCGAAGTCCGCGCAATCACTTTAGCCGCGCTGGCACCAATGCCAGGGGAATTACTGTGGGATGTGGGTGCTGGCTGTGGTTCGATTGGGATTGAATGGCTGCGGAGTCATCCTCGGTGTCGAGCGATCGCGATCGAGCAACACTCCCATCGGTTACAATTTATTGCCGATAATATGGCAGCTTTGGGCACCCCACACCTCCAACTCGTGCAGGGCAAAGCACCTGAAGCCTTGGCGGATTTACCGACTCCCTCTGCTATTTTTATCGGTGGTGGCGTTACAGCTCCAGGATTATTAGCTACCTGTTGGACGGCATTGCGATCGGATGGTAGATTGGTGGCTAATGCTGTGACAGTAGAGACTGAATTGCAATTATTACAGTGGCATCAACAAGTTGGTGGCGAATTAACTCGGATTGCGATTCAACGGACTCAAACAATTGGTGGCTTTCTCGGCTGGAAACCACTGATTCCCGTGACGCAGTTGGTAGTAGTCAAGGGTAAAGAGTAGTATATTGGATCGATCGTTCCGCATAATTACTGATACGGGTAAACCCTCGATTAATTATTAAAGGAGAAAACCGATGACAAATAAATCGCCAATTCGTTGGCGGTACTAGAACGAAGCCAATATCCTTAACCTGAACTGAGGTTATTTAACGTCAGTTCAATCGAAAAGTTCATCAGCTAGATCGAAATTAGCCGTGACGGTTTGAACATCATCCAACGCTTCGAGCACTTCGATCAATTTGAGCAACTGCTTACTCTGCTCTGGATCGTCCACTAGCACTGTATTCTGTGATACCCACCGCCACTGGGTATCGTTGACAATAAAACCCTCAGCAAGCAGCGTAGCATTCAGTAGTTCGAGATTTGCCACCGTGGTAAATACTTCCGCCCTTGGTTGCTCCTCATCGTCGATTAGCTCATAGATGTCCGCACCACCTTTTAGAGCCGCCTCTAACAGCCGATCCTCATCCACACTCCCAGCGATCGAGCATACCCCCTTGAGGTCGAACATCCACCCCACACAGCCAATTTCCCCCAGATTTCCACCCTGCTTGACAAATGCAAATCGCAGATCCGCCGCAGTCCGCTTGCGATTGTCTGTCAGAGCTTCGACAATAATGGCTACCCCGCCAGCACCATAACCTTCATAGCGAATTTCTTCGAGTCGATCGCTACTATCTAAAGTACCTGCACCCTTGGCAATCGCCCGATCGATGTTATCGTTGGGGATACCTGCTGCTTTAGCTTTTTCGATCGCCGTCCGCAGTTGGAAGTTACCATCGGGATCGGGAACTCCGTTCCGCGTGGCGACGATAATCGCCCGTGATATTTGGGCAAATGTTTTCCCCCGTACAACATCAACTCGTGCCTTTTGCCGCTTAATATTTGCCCATTTACTATGACCTGCCATATAGATCGATTAGCTTCTAAAATTGGAATATTGGTTGCTCTAATTTTACTCATAATTACCGCAGGATGTACGCCAACTCAACTAGATACTAATGGTGTGACACATCTCACCTTGTGGCAAGGAATTAATCCACCCCCCAATCGAGCTGTTTTCGAGAAATTAGTTACCAAATTTAATCAACAACATCCGTCGATCGAGGTTGAATCGATCTATGTTGGACAAGCCGATCGACAGTTACCAAAAATTCTCGCTGCGGTAGTTGGCGACGCTAAACCAGATCTACTCTGGTATGGGCCGATGTTAACAGGGCAACTAGTCGATTTGGATGCGATCGAGCCTTTAGATAAACTGTGGAATCGATCGCCAATTAGTAAAGATATCGATCCAGCTTTACTTGGCTCAATGCAGTATGAAAACCATTTATGGTCTGTACCTTTCGGCACAAATAACGTCGGTATCTTCTATCGTCCGAGTCTCTTTAAAGCGGCAGGGATCGAGCATCTTCCCACTAATTGGACAGAATTTAAAGCCACTGCCAAACAACTTACTCGCGATACTAATGGTGATGGGAAAAATGATACCCACGGTATATTATTACCATTAGGACAAGGCGAATGGACGGTATTTACTTGGTTGCCTTTCATGTGGAGTGGTGGTGGTGAATTGCGTTCTGAGGTGAATTCAGCCCAGCCTCTCCACTGGCAAATCGATAATCCTGGCGCGATTAATGCCCTTCAATTATGGAGCGATCTAGTTCGAGATGGTAGTGCCATTTTATCATCTCCAGAACGAGGCTATGAGTTAGATAATTTCCTATCTGGTAAAGTAGCGATGCAATTAACTGGTCCCTGGACATTCGGACAATTAGCCGGAATCCATCAAAATGACTATGATGTGATGCCGATTCCGATGGGGACTCGATCGGCGACAAGTATCGGTGGAGAAAATTTATTTATGATGAGAAGTACTCCCGCACATCAACAAGCCGCTTGGGAGTTTATGGAATATGTACTTAGTGAAGATTTTCAAACTGAGTGGGCATTAGGTACGGGATATTTACCGATAAATCTCAATTCTCGCGATCGCTCTGCCTATCGAGATTATGTAACTAAAACACCTGCTACTCAAGTATTTTTAGACCAAGCTAAATATGGTAGATCTCGTCCAGTCGAGCCTGGATATAGTGAAATATCTGAAGATCTCGGACGCGCGATCGAATCGGTATTACTAAATAAGTCTTCACCTGAAGCCGCACTCAAAACAGCTCAAGAAAGACTAAATTTAAGTCTGAATCAATGACGAGATTTGTTATCGCAGGTGGCGATAGAGGTAGCTAAAATAGAGGAGCGGCAGGAGCGGCAGAATACGGCAGGCTATACTGAGATTCTAGCAGGGTTGCGGTTTGAGAAAAGTTTGATTCGGCAGTTATTAAGTGAGGATATCATGCAAGAGTCTGTTATTTATCAGGATATTTTACAAAAAGGGGAGCAGAAGGAGGCTTTTAGATTTTTAAATCGACAACTAAACAGAAAATTTGGGGCGATCGATTCATCGATAATAAACCGAATTCAAGTTTTATCTACGGAGGAGTTAGAGATTTTGGGTGAGGAGTTTTTGGGTTTCTCTGATGTTTCTGCTTTGCTTGCTTGGCTCGATTCTATTCCATAGGTTTAGAGCAAACACCTTTAGAAATGTAGGGTGGGCACCGCCCACCACTTCAGCATCGACATCGATCGAGTAAAGCTAAAAGTACGATCGAGCGGATACACAGTAAATATCACATCCTATATCTATTAAAATTGGTTGATATTAGTAACAGAAACAATTAAGTTTCAACCGTGTGAGTTTTCAACCCTACCAGATCGCCTGTAGGAGTTTTGCCGACGATATAGATCGCAATTTCAACCTCTCCAACGCGGAAAACTTGAACTTCAGCTAGATTAGACTCGATCGCGTGTAATAATTCTGTGTATCGATTCACTTGTGCTATTTCTGCTGCTTCATACCAATCTTCTACTGTCAGTACGGATGCGAAAAGCTCGGTTAAAGTCAGAGTCTCGATCGATCGATCGGCATCGTCTACATCGCTAAATAAAGCAGTAGGAGTTATTTCAATACCTTGCTTCCAAGTGACTATTTCAAACGGAAAATCTGATTCGCTCGACCATAATAGATCTACGGTAGCTTGTTTCAATCGATCGATAATTATTGCTGTCGTCACCATCGAGAGGGTAGGGGAGAGGTTGGATCGATTATAAAATATAAATTTGTCATCCTAGCTAAAACTATGGTCGAGATCGGGAATAATAATGATAAATAATCCTCTACCCTAACTAGAATATGTCCGAACTTGATGTTAATTTACCCAGTACCCGCCAAACTCAAGGATCGATTAAGGACAAGATCGAAGTGTCGATCAAATTATTGACTGGCGATGTCTTTGTGGGCAGAATTGTGTGGCAAGATCCTGAGTGTTTGTTCTTTACCGATGCAAACGATCGCAAGACATTGCTTTCGCGTCGGGCGATCGCCTATATTCAGTACCAGTAATCGATGAGGCTTTGCCTCCGCTACGCGAACGAGGCTAAATGCCACCCTCAGTCAACGATTACTTCTGTGACTGACTCAAGTACCGGAATCGGTAACACTGGAATCGCAATTTCGCCCTTAGTAAGTTGCTCGAATACGGCTTGTTCCTCGACAGAACCAATAACTAGACAACTATCACCGATTTGGAAGATCGTCCCTCCATTGGGATAATTAATCTGGGTACCGTTTTCACGTTGAATCGCGACAATAGTAGCTCCAGTAATGGGGCGAATGCTCGCACTAGCGATCGAATTACCCACTAGTGGCGATGTCAGCGATAGCCGATACCAGCGTCTATTCATCCCCAAAGTAGCTGCTTGAATATTTTGGGACATTTCGCCGATCGTACCTTCGGGACGTAATTCCATATAGTGAGAATTACGGATCGCTTTAACTTGGCGTTGGATCTGAATCGTCGGTAAGCCAATTTTTACCAGCAGGTGAGATGCCATTTCTAAACTAGCCTCAAATTCAGGCTGAACGACTTCACTACCGCCAAGTTGGTAGAGTAATTCGATATCCTGGTATTGATTTGCGCGGACGACGATATCGAGATCGGGGGAAATTTCGAGCGCGTGTTTGAGACACAGGCGCGTACTCATCGAGTCAGGAAGGGCAATTACCATCGCTCTAGCTCGATCTAGTCCGGCTCTAGTCAGCACGGGGATACTGACAGCATTGCCATAAATATACGGAATTCCCCCAGATCGCAATTTCTCAATTGCTGCTTCTGACTGCTCTACAACTACGACTGGGATATTTTGTTCGGCGAGGAGAGTCGCCAAATTCTGCCCTGTACGTCCATAGCCGCAAATGACGATCGGGGGTTCGAGGGGCACATGTTCCGAGACTTCTATGGGCGGCTCTCCTGGTTTGAACCAGCGATCGAGTGCGGGGACACTCTCAATCCAATTAAATAGGCTGGGAATCAATCTGAGGATAAACGGCGTAATCACCAACGTTACCGCAGTCGTCCCCAATATCAGCAAATATACTCCCCGCGACACTAAACCCAAATTTCTCCCTTCACTGGCGAGTACAAACGAAAACTCCCCAATTTGAGCCAATCCCAATCCAGCGATTAACGCGGTTTGTAATGGATAGCCAAATAGCCGCACCAACGGCGTAATAATTGCAAACTTACCGAGGAAGACAATCGAAACTAGCCCCAGAATTAGATCGATGTTTTCCCATAAAAAAAATGGATCGATCAACATCCCGATCGACGCAAAAAATAACGCCGCAAATATGTCTCTCAGCGGCTCCACATAAGCTAAAGTCTGGTCTGCATACTCGACTTCAGATATCATCAAACCAGCGACGAATGCCCCCATTTCGATGGACAAACCCAGATATGCAGTAATTACGGCAATTCCCAGACAGATAGTCACGATTCCGAGCAAGAATAATTCCCGACTCTCAGTACTCGCCAGCAGCCGTAATAATCGCGGAATCACCCAAACCCCGATAATTGTCGCACCCATAGCAAAAAGACCGATCTTTAATGCTGCTTGAATTACCGCCGTGCCAATCTCTGCTACAGGTCGATCGAGAGCTGGTAATACCGCCAACATAAATCCCAACGCCAAATCCTGTACTACCAGAATTCCGAGCATGACCTGTCCGTGGGGCGTTGCTGTCTCATTTGACTCCATCAATGACTTCAACACTACCGCCGTCGAAGATAAAGATAGGATCGCTCCCAAAAATACCCCTTGTTGAGGAGTTGACACCCACCCTACACTCACAGAAATAACAGTTGTGACTAAAATAGTCAGCAGAATTTGCAGTCCACCACCACCGAGACTGATTTTCTGAACCTTCTTTAGCTCGGAAAATGAGAACTCAACTCCCAGGGCAAATAATAGAAAAGCTGCACCAAATTGTGCTAGGGTTTCAACTTGGATCAACTCTTTAATCAATCCCAGTCCAGTCGGCCCGACAATCACTCCGCCTACAATATAACCGAGTAGTGGGGGTTGTTTCGCCAGTCCAGCAATAATTCCGCCAGTAGCAGCAGCCACTAGCACAGATACCAAATCTACGATCAGCCGAAAATCTTCTTGCACTAGATTTTTATAATTATGAGATTTTTTAAATTAATTTAATGTAACTTAACCTCCAGGATACCGAGTTTTTTAAGTCTATGGGAACAGGAATGAGGTCAGCTACTACTCAATATTAAAGATGCGATCTGTTTTACAAGTGAAAAAATTGTCATTTTTAGTACAGTCGCTGTCAAGATGCCCGCTATAGCAATCCTAAACGATCGGCATATTCCTTCTTCCCTCCCTCTACCCTATCTTTGTACCTAGAATCTCTATGGCTAAGTCTCTGTTTGCCAAAGCATCACCTCAACTACTAAATTCGCTCTTACGCGATCGCTTTTCATTCCGTAATTGGCGATCGATCTTATTG
>JAJAZF010000390.1 GCA_026785875.1 Chamaesiphon sp.
CTTCAAAGCTGTCGGCATAGTTAACCAGGTCTCCGACTCCAAAATAGGCTACCTTTTAGCCAGAGAAATCAATGTTGTCAAGTTCATCATAAAAGACATCCCAGTCCGCTTGTAATTCGCCAACGTTCCAAGTGGGGCAGCCAATAATAATGTTTTCACGATCGAAATCACTCGCTGTTGCCTTTGAAATATCTATGATTTCAACGACAGTATCCCCGCCAAACTCTGTTTGAATTGTCTCTGCGTCGGTTTCGGTATAACCTGTTTGTGTGCCGTAAAATAAGCCAATCTTGGTCATAATTATTTCCTCTGTAATAAAGAATGCTTGCTTACCGTTTCGATCGCATGGAGAGAGCTAAAGGTGAACCGATGAGTTGAGCTACTCGCAAGGCAGAAGTAATCGCTCCTTCATGTAATGAAAGTTAGAAATTCAACCAGAGGCTCTGAAATTAGACCCAGAGCCAATGACAAGGTAGTTTAACTAGCGGGGTAGCCAACTTTGGCGATCGCGTCTTTGATGGCAATTTCAGAAGCTTTAGTTTCTACTGAAACCATCTTTGTCTGCGGATCGGCTCGAACGATCGCGTGAGCATCGACGGACTGAACGGCTTCAGTGATGGTGCTGACACAACCACCACAGGACATTTTGGGAACTTTTAGTTGGACTGTCATAGTTTTAAGTGGTTACTCTTGGGTAATTTATTAATAGATCAGAAGTGAATCGAAGGGTGAGAGAATGCGGATCTCGCACATCACAGGCTGCCTCTAATTGAATTGATAATACTGTTCGCTATTCTTCAAATGGTTCCGCCAGACTACCCGAATGGTAATCTCGACAATCAACGGCTCGATCGGTTAGCACGGTGTCGGGATGGAGAGCGCATTTGATATAGGGATTATGGCTAAAATACTGACATCGATCGCATGGAACTTTATCATTCAGTTTGGGGCGGAATGAAGGCTGCATCACCTTGGGAATACAAGCATAAATTGCCGCTGCGATTCGCCAAAGGCGAGGCTTCGCCAACGATGAGAGGATAACAAGACTCATCAACATTAGGGAAGCTGTATCCACTGTAGAAAGAGTTTCCATCCCTCGATAACTCGGCGGCAGTGAATTAGATGATGCAGTTGCTATAGATCTCGATTCCATTTGCATTATCTCCACAACTTTATTTATGTTCTAGTTCTGTTTTAAATAACTCTGATAATGTAGAAAAAATAGGCTAATAATGAAACTCTAGTTCAATTTTTCATGCGTCGAAGCAGCATCGCATTAATTGATACAACGACCGTAGAAATCGTCATAAATAACGCACCAACAGCGGGGGAAAGTACAATTCCCAACGGATAAGCAATACCTGCCGCTAAGGGAATGCCAATGACGTTATAACCAGTTGCCCAGAACAAATTTTGGATCATCTTGTTATAGGCGGCTGTTGCCAATTTGAGGGCATAAGCCACGTCTAACAAATCGCTTTTAATCAGCACCAAATCGGCTGATTCGTTGGCGTAGCCTCTCTGTTAAGAGAATCGCCACATTCGTACCCGCCCCGAAGCTTGCGCGCCGCCTCGGCGGTCGCAATGCCCAAATTCGACTCAGACAGGGCAGGGGCATCATTGATCCCATCACCGACAAAAGCAGTGGGTTTATCGGCTTTTAAGCGGCGAATCAGAGCCGCTTTATCTTGGGGTAAAACTCGCGCATAGTAGCGATCGATCTTCAAATCTGCGGCTACCGTTTTAGCAACTACTTCCGCATCGCCTGTAATCATCACGGTTTCAATCCCCATCTCGTGTAACTTGTCGATCGCGCGGCGGGCATTCTCGCGCACTCGATTGCTGTCGCAGACGGCAAGCCGTTCGGCTAACCCAAATACTGCCAGAGCTGGTTTATCATCAAGCAAGACGATCGCACTTTCGCCCCGCGATTCGATCTCTTTGAGTCCGGCTTGGAGAGTTGCTGCGAACTGTAATTTCAACTCCGCCACCCATTCTGGTCTACCGACTCGATAATGTTTCCCATCGAGCAAGCCTTCGACACCTTGCCCTGGCACAGCTTGAAACTCAGTTACTTTCTTCAGTTGGCTCTTGCGGCGACTGGCTTCTGTCACGATTGATTTCCCTAACGGATGCTCTGATAAAGATTCTAGGGAAGCCGCGATCGTTAGCGCGTCTGCTTCACTCATCCCTTCGGCATAAGTATGTTCGACTCCAAACTTACCTTCAGTCAGGGTGCCTGTCTTATCAAAGGCGTTGGCGTAGCCTCTCTGAAAGAGACTCGTTTTGATGTTTTTCGCCCGTTCAAAAGCTTCGCGGTTCTTTACTAACATGCCATGTTTGGCAGACATTGATGTGGCATTAATAATCACCAACGGAATCGCCAAACCTAAAGCATGAGGACAGGTAATGACTAGTACCGAAACAGCGCGATTAATTGCAAATGTCAGACCGCCAGTACCGACAGAGAGCCAGATTATAAACGTTAGTGCTGATACCCCGATCGCAATCAAGGTCAACCAGTAGGCTAGTCGATCTGCCAGGTTCTGATATTGACTTTTCGATGCTTGTGCTTCCTCCACTAGCCGCATAATCTGGCTAAGGGTGGTTTTGTCACCTGTGCGGGTGACGGTAATCGTTAAAGCACCTTCCCCATTGACGGAACCTGCGACGGTTTCATCGTGTTCTCGCTTGGTCACAGGGCGCGATTCTCCGGTCAAAAAGGCTTCGTTGACGCTAGAGACTCCTTCGATGATTTCACCATCGATCGGCACTTGTTCGCCAGGACGAATCAGAATGCGATCGCCTTCAATCAATGCACTCACGGCGACATCTTCGATCCGCCCATTCACCTGTTTATGCGCGATTATGTTACGTTGAAACATGGCGAGGCTGTGTCCAGCGTGTTTGTCGTGCCCAGCGTGTTAACCATTACCACCATTTCCATACTGACCATTTTCACCTTGCTCACTATAGGAAGCGGCATCCATCTGATGCTCGATTGACCGTACGAGGGCATCGGTAATGTGTAATATCGTCGTCATCAACAACAAAACTTCAATCCAGCGAGAATCGTTGATGCTACATAATGACTGCTCTAATGTCTGTAAGCTGCTGTAATGGGTTTGAATCATAGTCCAGCGGTGCGATCTCATCTGTTGGGCTAAATCTTTGATATCCAACGTGACAATATCGGGTAGTTTACCTCGATCGGGAAATTCCATTGGCGGATTGAGGGCAATTTCGCGCCAATTTAAGTCGAGGATCGTACAAATTTCCATAAAAATCTGTCGATCGACGGGTTGCTCGGTAAAGAATCGCCAAATCGGTTGGCGAGTTTTTAAGTTTACTTCTCCGGCTAAATTCTCCTGCGTCCATCCTTTTAACGCAAAAGCTCGTTTAGCCTGTCGAACTCCCACAGGGGATGCTTGAATCGATCGCTTGGTCATAAATTAAACAGCTCATATTAAGTTTGGTTAGATCCGTTTGGAGATCTAAATCCCCCCAACCCCACTTTTGAAAGGCTTTGAGACTCTTAGTCCCGCTTCAAAAGGGTGATTTAGCGGCGCACATAATCAGGGAGGAAACCTCCCTGATTATGTGCGACAAGACAGGGAGATTCACCCCAAATTCGCTCTTTCTCAGACACCCTCTGAGTCAGGGATTTGTCCATAGCCGACTTTGTGTAAGAGTTCTAGTATTTCTGTCGAACTCATTTCATCGATATCTAGCACAATCTTGCTCCTATCTTTATCTAACTAGGCTCAAATCCAATAATTTCTACAACGATGCCATTATTTGGCGAAGTCAGTAGGTCAATATCGAGGGATCTTCATTACTTAGTATGCTGATTTAAGCTCAGATTGATAGCTGGCGAGGGATTGAGCCTAAAATCTATTATTGTTAGATTTTTTAGCCATTTTTGGCTTCATAGCAATGGTTTGAGGACAACAAGCCGCGATTAGCATAC
>JAJAZF010000391.1 GCA_026785875.1 Chamaesiphon sp.
CTTGAATCCCAACTCCGCCAAGATACTAACGTGGAAATTAGCAATCTCCAAAAACGGCTCGATGATATTGAAATCAAAGTCCGTGACTTAACACTCGCCCAGGGTCAAAATACACAACAAATCATCCATCTTGCAGCCCAAATTCAATCACTAGCCAAACAAATAACTAAGCAACAAGTCAACCAAGATCGCCAAAATCTAGCGCACCGTCGGCTCCAAGCTGCTGCAACAGCGATCGCCGAATTAACGACAATGCGCCAGCAACAAGAACAACAATTTCGGCTCGAACTCGAACAGCGCGTTCAACAGATATTTCAAACTATTTCTGTCACTCCATACTTACCCAAAATTACTGAAAAATATGAATTAATATTAGTTGAAACTACCAGAGGGATCGAAACCACTGTCGCCGCATCTACGGGTGAGAATCAAATCCTCAGCCTCTCATTTATCGGTGGAATTATCGATCGAGTCCGCGAATGGAGCGAACAAAAATTACTTGCAGCACCCCAGAGCAATACCTTTCCGATCGTGATGGATTCACCATTTGGCAGTCTCGATCGGATCTCCCGTCGTCAGATTGCCCAAATTCTACCTCAATTGGCAAATCAACTTGTTGTCCTCGTGACTAAAACCCAATGGCGCGATGAAGTTGAAACTGAAATGCAGTCAAAAATTGGGAGACAATATATTTTGACCTACTATACATCTAAATTAGATTGTCCTGAAGATTATTTAGAGCTTAATCAGCATCGATATCCGCTCATTAAGCATAGTCCTAATGACTTTGATTATACTGAAATCATTGAGATAACTTGATTTAAGTATTGGATATTCAGGATAATATTTTAGGAAGTGGATGTGATGGATTGTCAAAAATTGCTAGATTTGCTAGCCCAATCTTTAGATTTAGATTTCAATATTTATAGTTTTGATGTACTTACGTCAACTAATGAAAAGCTAGCTCAACTAATTGCTGAAGAAAATTCGCCTTCAGGGACGATCGTCATTGCTAAAAAACAAACAGCCGGACGCGGACAACGCGGTAGAAAATGGGATTCTGATGAAGGTGGGTTATATTTATCACTAGCGATTTCCCCAGATTTACTAGCTGTAGATGTGCATCAATTGACGATCGGTATTATCTGGGGGATCGCTCATCAATTGAGACAACAAGGGCTGCCAGTCTCGATTAAATGGCCGAATGATTTGATGCTAGCAGAGCGAAAACTTGGCGGCATTCTGACTGAAACCCGCATCGCTCAAGGAAAAATTCAATCTGCGATTGTAGGTGTAGGAATTAATTATACTAATTCAGTAGCAGGTAAAGCAATAAATTTAGCTCCAAGCAATAATTATCAGCCAAATTACCGAAATTTTTCGATCGAGATGTTAACAAGCTGTATTATTAGGGGAATTATAAGCGGGTACAAACGTTGCACTCCAGCAACGATCGACAGTTTACTGTTGGACTATCTGGAACTACTCAATGCTCGTGGACGCTCAGTAATAGTGAATGGTAAGTTGGGCACCGTGTTGGGAATCTCACCTCAAGGAGAGTTACGCATCGGTTTTGCGACTGCCACAGAGATAATTGAAACTTGTCTTACACCTGGTACATTCACATTGGGCTACGAGAGTTAGGGACTTTGGACATCTGCGAAATTAAGTGATTTTGCATTGCCAAAGCCGATGAATAGTTCTGAACAATGACTGCGTTAAATTAAAAATTAATTATGAGCAGCAAGACAGAAAAAACATCGCATCACTCACCCCAGCCGCCTCGGTCGAGCATCTTCTGCCGAAATCCCCTGAAGATTTTTGCTTGGCTCGGTAGCCTCGGCTTCATCAGTAGCACTGGAGTTGTTTGGGCACTCAAACCAATATCCACATCTCAATCTGAAGCACAAGCACTAACCGAGGCATCGGCTGACACTGCTACTTTTAAACCAGTAGAGCGGGAAATATATGGTCCTTACCTTCCCACCGCTCAAAAACCAGCTCCAGTTCAAGTTACTCCCGCACAACTGCCAAATCGGGAAGTACCAATTGCTGTAACTCCTGCGTCAGCTTCGATACCTACAGGCACGATCGTCCGTCCGCAACATACCGATTTACTTACCGCCGATAACGATAGCGTAGGCGTTAACGGCTCGGCAGCACCAGCAGACACGGTATTCATCGATATTCCCGTTTCGGCTCCCCTGAGTACTACTATCCCCAGTCAATCTAGGGAAATAGTCACGGCGATCGGAAGTCAGATCCAACCGAGCTATATCAGACAACAGCCCACTAGCGATCGCTCCGATCCTGCAACTAGCCTTCAGCAACAATCGACGGCAGCATCGGCGAATGGTTATCGAGCAGTACCAGCAGTTGTCAGCCTTCCGGCAGTTAAATATCGAATCGGAGCGATCTCAACTCCGATTCAGCGTCCCTCAATTTCCGATCGAGAAACACCATTGACTGGAATCAAACCGACGATCGTCACTCCCATGAAGTCCCCAGCAACGGCTGGAAGATCGATCTCCCAGTCAGAACTTAAATCGACATCGCACTCCGCACCACGCGATCGGCCGATCAAAGTCCAATCTGTTGCCACATTGCCCCAACTAAGTGGGACTAAAGTAGTGCCAACAGTGCCCACAATTCCCAGCGTTCGCCCAGCCGCAGCCGCTGCACAGTCCTCGTCTGTTGCCTTTACCAGTACTAGTACAAATGAGTCTGGTTTAGAATTAATTTATCCCCTCGCCAGTCCCGCTCCAACGACTTCCAGCTTTGGCTGGCGTACGCACCCGATTACAGGCAGTCGCCGCTTCCACTCTGGGATAGATATCGGTGCTCCGATGGGCGCACCTGTTGTCGCTGCTGGATCTGGGACGGTCGTGTCTGCTGGTTGGGTCGGCGGCTATGGTAAAGCAATTACGATCGAACACAATGGTGTCCAGCAGACACTCTACGGTCATCTTTCCGAAATTTTTGTCCTGGTTGGACAAAACATCGAACAAGGTACTGTCATCGGGCGAGTAGGCAGCACCGGAAACTCTACGGGTCCCCACTTACACTTTGAGACAAAGGTGTCTACTGCTGATGGTTGGATTGCTGTCGATCCTGGTGATGATATCAAGTACGCTCTAGACAATCTCCGCCGCTCGATGCCATTCGCTCAACGAGATTTACCACCTGGGTACAACTAGATCGCCGTCGAAATCCTCATTGATTAGTGAGATTGCCGACTGCCTTGATCTGACGGACAAGGATTTAGAGTCAGGGTAGTCTATGCTCTCATTTAGGGTTTTTCGGCGTTGCTGAATCGGGGTATGATTTATCTGTAGGGGTGCCTATGAGTGGGTACCCTTAATCGATGCGGGGTAAGCACAAGGCATTACCCCTCCAAAAATTATTTGTGCGTTTCACACCTTAATTCAGCAACGCCGAGTTTTTCTGACTAGATCGAACATAGTGCAAATATTTCCGATCGAGATCGCTAGTTTTAATCCCAAAGTATAGTTTAAAACTACTAGTACAGATCCCAGTAGCGATCGCTACTGGGATCTTTTTTAAGAGCTTAATATCGACGGCACAGAGGGGTATATTAATATTGAGAGAAATAGCCAGTTGTGATGCAGCCACCCCAAATACCAACAGATAATTTACTGTTTGGAGCTAATTCACTGCCAATCTCGTCAATGGTTATTCATTAATTTAATTTAGTCCCATTAGGAAATCAGGTGGCATGTTACTCAAGTCACAAGACGTAAGTTATTGTCAATTCGTACGTCAGTTTGGAACTAGATCGGAAATTGTGAGCGGCGTAAATTACCAAGGTAACTTGTTTGTCCGTGGTAATTCTTATCCTCAACAGCAGCGTCAAGCAGCGATTACGGAAATGCGCCGTAGTTATCTCGATCCAGAACCCGCAGTGGCTTGTCTACTGGTAGAGGATGGAGATATTGTGACGATTTGGTATGAAGATCGCTACATCATTAAAGTAGTCGAATCTGCACAAGATCTAGTCAAATATTTTGATTTAGCTCAATTAGTTGAGGCAATGCGCTCGCCCCAAGGAGTTAAGATTGAGAATCGATCGCAAAGCTTCCGTCTCCCCTATCTTCGCTGTTTAATCGGTAGGGAAGCGGTAGATTGGATGTCTGACAGACTAGCGATCGATCGTAGTCAGGCTGTTGCACTCGGACAAAGATTAATTGATGACAATTGGCTCAAAAATATATCTAATCAACAACCTTTTCAAGACACCGATCTTTTTTATCAGTTTTGTATGGATAAGTAGAGATCCGAATCTTATTGTGGTAATTGGGTACATTAAAGATGTGCTGACTCTAGCGGTTGCAAATCCGATTTGAAGTATTACCGATACCCTAGGCTCTGCCTAGGGTTTAGCGATTCACCGTCAAATGTCAATTATCAATTATCAATTATCAATTATCAATTATCAATTATCAATTATCAATTAAATTAAGCATCATCTAGAGCAGCAATCCCCGGCAGAATTTTACCTTCTAATAACTCCAGTGAAGCACCGCCACCAGTAGAAATATGACTCATTTGGTCGGCTAAACCAACTTTTTCTACC
>JAJAZF010000392.1 GCA_026785875.1 Chamaesiphon sp.
GAGCATGTCGCGAATGGTTCAGACCCCAATTAGACAAATTACCCTCGAACAGTTCCTCGATCTGCCAGATACTAAGCCAGCAAGTGAATATATAGACGGCGAAATTATTCAGAAACCTATGCCCCAAACTCAACATAGCGTCATTCAGAAGAAATTATTATTCGCCATCGATCCAATTCTCAACGATGCAGGGATCGCCCAAGCTTTTCCTGAGCTGCGCTGTACTTTTGGGGGTCGTTCGATAGTTCCTGACGTAGTTGTGTTTGAAGAGGATAAAATCGCCTATGACGAGAATGGAGATATCGAGAATGTCTTTAGCATTCCCCCCGATTGGACGATTGAAATCCTGTCACCAGAGCAAAGCACCACTAAAGTGTTGAAAAATATCGACCATTGCCTAGCTTATGGTACGCAAATGGGATGGCTGATAGATCCTGCGGAGCGAGCTGTGTTCGTGTGTATTGGCGATCGCAACTTTCAGATGATCGACAAACCTAGCACCATACTGCCCGTTCCAGAGTTTGCAGCAGCAATTCAGCTTACGGTAGAGCAGTTGTTTAGCTGGATTAAAAAAAAATCTCAACCTGAGTAGTCACAGATAATCGGTTATCAACCCAACCGCCATCAGCCGCCGACAAGTTAACATAGATACATATTAATGCGCTTTGGTGGAATAACGACATGGTTCAGTCCCAATATTACGGCGGCGATAGCTACTACCGGACACCGCCACCAGATTTACCCTCATTGCTATTGAAAGAGCGGATCGTCTACATGGGTGGACCTCTGGTATCGTCCGATGATTACAAGCGGCAAATGGGCTACGATCCTACCAAATTGTTGATCGCCCAATTGTTATATCTCCAATTTGACAATCCTGACAAACCGATTTACTTCTATATCAACTCCACTGGGACATCTTGGTATACTGGCGACTCGATCGGGTTTGAAACAGAAGCTTTCGCGATTTGTGATACCCTTGGCTACATTAAGCCTCCCGTCCATACCATCTGTATCGGACAGGCAATGGGCACCGCCGCAATGATTTTAGCCGCAGGGACAAAAGGTTGTCGTGCGAGTCTACCTCATGCCACGATCGTCCTCAACCAGCCTCGCAGTGGCGCACAGGGACAAGCCAGCGACATCCAGATTAGAGCCAAGGAAGTCTTAGATAATAAGACTGCAATCCTCGATATCTTCGCTCACAGCACCGGACAATCGGCTGAGAAAATTGCCAAAGATACCGATCGAATGTTGTACATGACTCCCCCAGAAGCCAAGGAATACGGCATCATCGATATCGTCCTTAACAGCGTCAAAGATCTACCTACTCCGATGCCTGCTTTGGTGTAGAAGTACATCATCGGCAAAGAAAAGGGCATAGATCGGAAAGTCGGTAGTGAGCCTGAAATTCAGGCGGTGGGCATCGCCCACCCCACATCCACGGCTGTGAACACTTCGACTACGCTCAGTGCAAGCTGTCAACTGTCAACTGTCAACTGATTTAACTATGTCTGTCGATCGGATTTTAAAAGTACCTTATAACTTACCTGGAAGTTCTGCTTGGCAGTGGATTAATATCTACACGCGGATGAGCCAGGAACGAATTATCTTTCTCAATCAGCCGATTACTGA
>JAJAZF010000393.1 GCA_026785875.1 Chamaesiphon sp.
CAGGTTTTAGGATCGACCTTGGCTCGATCGAGAACTGAATTCTATCTAGTCGAGATTCAGCTCCAAGTCTACCGCCAAAGGTCAGCTAAATTAGGCTAATGACTCATTCTAGTATCGATAAGTTCGAGCTGAAGTACTTGTCACCTCAGCTCGAACTATAGTGCTACACAAAAATGTGAGTTCAGTATAAATACTCATTTTTATCTGAATAAAACAACAATTGTTATCTGTAGTACAGACTCAGAGATAGTTAGAGCAATAATGCCATATGGGCTAGGGGCGTTTTTACCAGAAAGAATTGGTTTAAAGCCTCCCGCCTAAAGGCGAGAAAAAAATCAGACTATTCATTACTACAATCCTCTTCCTTCTAGGTAGAGGAGGTAGGCGATACGGGAGGAAACCTCCCGTATTCCAGCCATGCCTGTGTCGCTGTCAACTGTCAACTGTCAACTGTCAACTGTCAACTGAATGAAAGGATTTAGGCAGCAGGTTGCCCAATTTTGAGTAGGGCACATTCCCAAACTAACCGTGGCTGAACGTATGCGAGTAAGTGCGATCGAGTTTGTTCGAGTGTGGCGATTGTCTGGGCTTGGCGATATTTTTGCCAATATGTATATTGAAGATAATCCACCAGCCACAATTGCTCTAATGAGTCCAACTCTCGATCGATCTGAGTAGCCAATTCTAGCCCTTGACGGCGCGTAATTGGTAATTTAGTCAACCGATCTAGTAGATCCGCAGGCAAGGCTAATTGCTGCTCCCAGATGGCAATTGCGGCTCCGGGACTACCTTGAGCTAATCCTAGGATTTCGGGTCGATCGAGTATTTCTACTTTTCCAAGTTTAGTTAAAATTTCGACCATCAAGGATCGATCGAGTCGCTGAAAGGGGATCTGTTGACAGCGAGATACAATCGTCGGTAGCAAAGATTCTGCGCTGGAGGCGATCGCGATAATTGTTGCCCTACCTGGCTCTTCTAGAGTCTTGAGCAGGGCATTGGCAGCTCCTTCTGCCATTGTTTGAGCTTGTTCGATCGCAATGATAGCTCTCGAGCCTAGTAGTGGTGGACGTGACAAAAATCGACCGATTTCGCGAATTTGTTCGATCCGAATTTGGGGCGGTGCTTTGCGTTTGACTCCTGCGGCGGTAGCTTCAGCAGCAGACAGAAGTTTGCCCTGGTGGCTGTATGTGGGTGCCACCCACAAGACATCGGGATGATTGCCCTGACGGAGTTTTTGCTCGATTAAGGCTTGTTCGCTCGGAGGGACACCATTGCACAAGATCGACTCAATGAAGCACCGTGCTGCTAAACTTTTGCCAATCCCATCTGCACCATGAAATAGATATGCAGGTGCTAGCCGTTGTCTAAGTACTGATTGAGTCAACAGTTCTACTGCTTGTGTTTGTCCGAGTAAGGCAGAGCTAAATTGAATCAAGTTTCAAGTTTTCCGTAAAAGTACAACAATACTATCATTAATTTCGATCGGGCTGGAATATTCACTAGATCGCGATCGGCTGCTACACAGCACAACTTTGGCGAACCGAACGATGAAATCTAGATGCAGCAACAACTCTAAATAAAAAAAAGTACCTATATGCTACTAATCGAACACTTCGTGGGTACACTATGGAAAAGATCGCAAAAACTGAGTCCGTTTCGCTCTCAGTGTCAGCCTACACTTAGCTGCGGCTCCACTGAATTGTGCCAACACTCCCAAATCGATTTTCCAAGAGAGGCTGTGCCTACGACAGGCTGATGCCAACGCCAATGAGAGACACAGTATCTGTATGAGTAAGTAGTTGAAAAGTTACGCGAGTCATTATGAGCACGATTGAACCAAACTTTCAACGAATTTTATTAGTTGATGACGATCTCGTAGTTCGGGCGAGAGTTAGCGAGTCACTAGCACAAGAAGGTTTTGAGGTGATCTTAGCAAAAGATGGCAATGAGGGGATTATGGCTTATCAGGAGTATCGTCCCGATCTGATTCTGGTTGATGCAGTGATGCCGATTTTAGATGGGTTTGAATTTTGCGAACAAATCAAGCAGCTTGGCGATCGTTTAACACCGATTTTAATGATTACTTCACTCGATGATAATGAGTCAATCGATCGAGCTTTTTCGGCTGGAGCGACTGATTATATTAGCAAACCAATTAATTTATCTGTTGTCCGGCAGCGAGTCAAAAATTTAATTCGTCAATCGCAGCTAATCAAAGATCAATTAAATGAACTTCAGCAAGCAAATCAAAATTTAAAATTATTAGCTAATCTAGATAGTCTCACTCAGCTATCTAATCGCCGAGGGTTCGATGATTATATTCAAAAAGAATGGGATCGAATGCAACGAATTAAAGCTCCATTGTCTTTGATTATGTGCGATGTGGATTTTTTTAAAAATTATAACGATCGCTACCTGCATCCTAATGGAGATAAATGCTTAATTAAAGTAGCCGTGGCAATGCGAAAGACTGTGCGTCGAAGCGGCGATCTAGTTGCACGTTATGGTGGTGAAGAATTTGCCATCGTCCTACCAAATACAAATGTGCTGGGTGCAACATCTGTAGCTGAAAATGTCCGCACGGCAATCAAGAATCTCCAAATTGCTCATGAGGATTCATCTGTCTGTCCATATGTAACAATTAGTGTGGGTGTATCTACGATTATTCCCAGTCAGTCAAATGATTTTCAAGCTCTGATTCATGCTGCCGATCGAGCCTTATATCAAGCTAAATCTCAAGGACGCGATCGAGTTAGTACGCTCATTGTCTAGCTATTAGTAGTTTTCAATAAAATCTTAACAAAATTAGCCGATCGATCCGGCTAACCACCTGCGATAATGGATGATTGCCCAATAAAGACCGAAAGTTCGATGTTACTGACGACACCCACCTGGAATACCTTAGCCGATCGATCGCTTGCGGGGGAAATATTGACTAGGGCTGAGAGCCTTGCCGTACTTCAGGCACCTGACGAGGTATTGCTCGAACAAATCGCCGCAGCTTATCGGGTGCGCCGTCATTATTGGAGCAATCGGGTACGGCTACATTATTTATTAAATGCTCAAAGTGGGTTGTGTCCAGAAGACTGTCATTATTGTTCGCAGTCGAAGATTTCTACAGCGGAAATCGAGAAATATCCGCTGATGGCGCAGTCGAAGATTTTGGATGCAGCCAAACGCGCAGCAGAACTCCAGGCGGGAACTTTTTGTATGGTGATTTCTGGTCGATCGCCAAATGAAGCGACCTTTGGTAAAGTATTAGAGGCAGTGCGGGAAATCAAGGCAAATTACGATCTCAAAGTTTGTGCTTGTCTGGGCTTACTGACTCAAGCACAAACTCACCGTCTCGCTGAGGCTGGAGTCGATCGAGTCAATCATAATCTGAATACGTCTGAATCCAATCACGAACATATTGCCACGACTCACACCTATACCGATCGAGTCGAGACAGTCAAAAATGTCCATGCTGCGGGGATTACGACCTGTTCGGGCGGGATTCTAGGCATGGGTGAGTCAGATGATGATGTCATCGATTTAGCCCTGTCGCTGCGCGAATTAGGCGTAACTAGCGTACCGATCAATTTTCTGATTCCAATTCCTGGTACCAAGTTTGCCGATATCCAGCAGTTAACGCCGCAGCAATGTCTCAGAATTCTATGTTTGTTTAGATTTTTATTGCCTTCCCAAGAAATTCGGATCGCTGGGGGACGAGAAGTACATTTGCGATCGCTCCAACCGTTAGGATTGTATGTGGCAAATTCGATTTTTGTCGGCGATTATTTGACTACCCCAGGACAATCAGCAACTCAGGACTGGGATACGATTTCCGATCTGGGATTTGTGTTAGAGTCTGCCGATGGTGCTCCGATCGCTTGCACCAGCACCTAAATATTGACGTTATCATATTCCTAGGATACCCACGCGGCGCACCCCTACAGCCAGATTGGATCGACTTGTCGAGCGATCTACTAGACCCCAGCCGTAGATTAATGTACGATAATTATTAACGATTGTTAACAAAATGGGATCTAGTTTGGCTGCAAACTCATAATTGTCACTTATCTGCCGATAGAGCGGTGTCTAATTGGCGGTAGCAGCAACTTTGCCTTATCATCTTTGGAGATCTAAACCGCTACATGACTTTATCGATCGATCCGAATCCAGCCACCGCGCTGTCCCCGAATCTCAAGCTCAAGCATATCGTCCAGTCTTTACCTAAGGAAGTTTTTGCTAAAGACAACAGCAAAGCTCTGCTGATGACGCTCAAAACGATCGTGATGGTAACACTAGGGATGTTTGCCATATCTGTCTCGCCTTGGTACCTCTTGCCTCTAGCTTGGATATTTACAGGTACGGCAATGACTGGCTGCTTTGTCATTGGGCATGACTGCGCTCACCGTTCATTTTCAAATAGTCGGAAAGTCAATGATATCGTCGGTCATCTGTTCATGTTGACCCTGATTTATCCCTTTCACGGCTGGCGATACGGTCATGCAAAGCACCACAAGCATACCAACAAAATGGACGTGGACAATGCGTGGCAACCTTGGCGACCAGAAGCCTATCAAGACGCACCAGCATGGCTCCAAGTAGTCTACCAAGCGATGCGCGGTCGGTTGTGGTGGTTGGCATCATTACCTCATTGGGCAGCAGTCCACTTTGACTGGCGCAAGTTTCCAGCAGGCAAAACCCGCGAGGATGTTAAGTTCTCCGCCTTATTTGTAATTATCGGTGCTGCAATTATCTTTCCAGTCATCATTGGCACGGTGGGAATCTGGGGATTTGTCAAATTTTGGGTTGTGCCGTGGTTGGTATATCATTTCTGGATGAGTACTTTTACGATCGTCCACCATACCGCCGCCGATATTCCGTTTACACCTGAAGGCGAATGGAACGAAGCGATCGCCCAACTGTCTGGTACAGTTCATTGTGACTACCCTCGCTGGGTGGAATTCCTCTGTCACGATATCAACGTTCACGTTCCCCATCATATTTCTACAGCTATCCCTTCTTACCGACTACGGGAAGCTCACGCCATCATTCAAAGTAATTGGGGCGAATATATCAAAGAACGCAAGTTCACCTGGGAAATGATGAAAGATATCACTGATAAGTGTCATATCTATGAAGAAAATGAATTTTATCAAAGCTTTCGCGACTTTAACGCCAATAATTAGGTTTTAGGTTTTAGGCTTTAGGTTTTAGGAAATAAATTCAAAAAAACTCTCAGGGTGGGCATGTGCCCACCTTATTTATTATCTGCGATCGTGCGTGAATCAGGAAGGAGAAGCAAGTTCAAAATTGAAGATAATAGAAATGAGGTTAAATCGTATCGAGTTACATATTCGATCGAGATATAGAACCCATTTGAGATCTTCTGGTGGGGAGGGCGGGTTCGTTTGATATCGAATAGTAAAATCGATATTAGCTAGCATAAACCCGCCCCTACAGATCTATAAATTAGAATGTAAGACATTTTTCAATAGTCGTAGATGGCTTTGTTTATGCTATAAATTCCCGCCAAGCACTATCAAATCCAAACGAACCCGCCCATCCTCACCAATATCTGTCGCACTCCTCAAAAGATCTCAAATGGGTTCTATACTAGATCTAGTCTGAGTTAAATTAATCTCAAGGTAAAACTAATGAAGGCGATCGAGTTAACTGGTACGGTAGACGACCGAGGCAATTTATCTCTTGATGAACCCGTGTTAGTAAGTGCAAATAGTCGCGTGAGGACGATCATTTTATGTCCTGAAGAGTCATCCGAAACAACAGAAATTGATGATCCGCCGATTGAGGAAGTTAAAGCAAGTTTGAGAAGATCTTTGCAGGAAGCAAAGTCTGGGCAAAGAATTCCGATCTCGCAGATGTGGAAAGCGATCGATCTTCCCACTCAAGATAATTGCTATGACTAAGATTCGATTCGGTACCGACGCTCCGAGATCGAGATTTATTGGCGAGGTTAGGGCAGGTTTGCTTTAATCTAATTGTGACGATAATTTTGAGCATGAACAAAGCCCCGACGAACCCGCAC
>JAJAZF010000394.1 GCA_026785875.1 Chamaesiphon sp.
AGCGCAAATAACATTTAATAACTAAGTAGGTGGCTGCAATTATCGAGTACCTACGGTAAGCTCTGCGAACGGATAGATTATGTCTCAAACCTAGCTGGTGGACTGGGCGGGGAACCCGACCGTGCCGCACTGCCCACCCTACATAATAACTAACATTTAAAGCCTAATACCTAACTAGATATTTCTTAACCTAAAGCCTAACACCTAATTATATGACTTC
The DNA here is from genome assembly GCA_026785875.1 of Chamaesiphon sp. Taxonomy (GTDB): domain Bacteria; phylum Cyanobacteriota; class Cyanobacteriia; order Cyanobacteriales; family Chamaesiphonaceae; genus Chamaesiphon. The sequence goes on from JAJAZF010000394.1 coordinate 221, forward strand.
CTCCCATCACGATCGACGAACCGCCGAACTCCATCAGATGCAGCGGGCAATTGCGGGATTACTGATCTATCAAGATATTTTAGATAGTGAGGTGGGGATTGCTTTAATCGAGCTGCTCCAAGCGATCGCGAGTGGCGATCGTTCTCAAGGCAATGCGCTGATTTGCTTGACTGCTTACGGACGTTTTTTCAAGGCTTTGGCTGTGGAAAATTGTAGTTGGGAAGAATATCTAATCGATCGAGTTTTACAGTCAGAAAATCCTTTTAGTCTCCAAGTACAACGAGTCGATGCAGGGTGCTCGATCGATCCGAGCCAAAACATATTGTCATCAGCTCTAGTTACTGCGGCGGGGCAAGATCTTCAGTCTTTATATATCCTTTATACTTGTGGACAGTATATCCCACAATGGATGGAGCAGATCGGTGGTAAACCCATCTGTTGGCTCGAATGTCAGATCGGCGAAAAGCGATCGACTATTATAAATGCCTTGCACTCGACAAATTGGGGTGAATTAGTTGAAGATATCGCTCGATATTACCAGCAATCTGGAGTAGGTATGTTTGGTAAATATCGCGCCTTTAGATGGCAACAACAACTAATAGGAATTGCTAATCCAGATCGAGTCGGGATCGACGATCTTATCGGCTATGAGCAGCAGAAAGCCACCCTAATTAACAATACAAAATCTTTACTCGCTGGTAAGCCAGCCCTAAATATTTTACTATATGGTGGCAAAGGAACTGGTAAATCGTCCCTGATTAAAAGCTTACTAAATGACGATCTCAATAGTCAATTACGGCTAATTGAGGTGAGTAAATCAGCGATGATAGATTTGCCGTTAATTCTCGATCGCTTGACAGATCTGCCGCAGAAATTTATTATTTTTATAGACGATCTTTCGTTTGAAGCAGATGATGAAGCTTTCAAAGCATTAAAGGTAGTGCTAGAGGGCAGTATTACTGCCAGACCTGCGAATGTAGTAGTATACGCGACTTCCAATCGTCGTCATTTGGTGAGAGAATACTTTGCAGATCGTCCTAGACCCCAGGATGCTGATGAGATTCAGATGTGGGATACAGTTCAGGAGAAGTTATCTTTTAGCGACAGGTTTGGGATTACACTTACCTTTGAACCTGCTGACCAAATCAAATATCTAAATATTGTGCGCCATTTAGCGATGTCAGCACAATTGCCGATCGAGCGTGACGATCTCGAACATCGTGCCTTACAATGGGCGACGAGACACAATGGACGCTCTGGACGCACCGCACGGCAATTCATCGATGATCTAATTGGGCAAATCACTTAGTTCTAAAATTGTGCGGAATTTTGAGATGAGCGGGTGTTTATTTAATTTAGCAATCGATCGGGGAGTAAATTATGAAATTATTGCAGGTAGCGACTCTTTCAGCGCATCGCTTCTTGATGTTAAGTTTGGTGACGATCGCAGCGGTAAGTAGCAGTAGTCTGTTTGCGCCGTCGAGTCACGCTTTGACAGCCACAACTAACTTTGTCTGTGCTAAGTCAGATGGCAAACCTGCAACTGTGGCTAGAACCAAAAAAGGTGATGTAACGCTAGTGATTTGGAGTTCGGAAGGATTTAGCGAAGCGGGATTTACACCCCAAGTTCGTTGTCAGCAGGTATCGGCTAGATTTCAATCCATGTATCGCAGCGGACAGTTGAAATTTATCTCGGCAGGTACTCTAAATAAAATACCTGTAATCTGTGCAACCACGCAAGTTAGCAGCACTTGCAATCAACAGAATTTACTCTACACACTCAAGCCCGAGTCAGATCCTCAACTGGTGATAAAAAGACTGATGGCAATCCGCAATCGGGCGACTTCTAAAGGGTTGGAAGAAAGTGCTACAAGCCCGACTAGCTCTACGGCTAACTCGATCGAGCTGAGTTGGCTCGATGAAGAAGACTAGTCAATGAGATGTCGAGTGTTGGGGAAAACCCTTTTTCCCTCATTCACATCGATCCAGCACACCCGCTCCGCTACCAATCTTGCGATCGTTAAGCTGTCGAACATTTAAACCACACGATCGGCTGTTCCTTCTGCCCTCTGCCCTCTGCCTTTTCTCCTCCAGTAATTTAAATGAGTAACAGCTTAGATGCCTAGTAGAGATATTAATCGATCGACTTCACAATGATTGCCAAATAACTCCCGCGCACAATTGATTTTAATCGATTCTTGGAGCCGCACCTGCCCAAAAGCCCGATCGATAATTTCCACAGTGGTGAGGGTATCTAAATCTACCGATAGAATGGGGATTTCTAGGTCTTCAGCACGGCTGACGATGAAGGGTTGAGGTGCAAGGTGTCCGGTGAGAATCAAGCACTGTGTAGAGGTTTCTAGCGCGGCTAGTTGAATATCCGCACGATCGCCGCCAGTGACTACCGCCATATTATTGCCCCGCCGAAAATACTCTAGAGCCGAATTGACATTCATCGCCCCAATTGATAGGCTCTCAACCATTAGATCCAACCTGTCAGGGCGACATAATACTTCTGCGTCGAGTTGGGCGACTAGCTGCTTGACAGTGACACTCCGCAGCAAACCATTGCGATGAACGATGCCAAATACGGGGATGCCTGACTGTTCTAAATAGGGCACTAGAGTAGTCTGGACGCTCTCTACCCGATCGCGAGGGATATCATTGATCACACAGCCCAAAAGTCTTTTTCCAAGCTGCTGCTGGGCAGATAGGAGCAGATCGATACTAGAGATTGGATCGTAACGATTGACAAGGAGAACTCCAGCATCGAGAGATTGGGCTACTTGAGCGGTAGCCAGATCGAATAAGCTCCCTTCATGAAGATTGGCACCACCTTCAAGGATCGTCAGACTTCCAGGGAGTTGTCGGACATTTGCTTGGAGTAATTTAGCATAGTCTTGAGTATCTGCCCCTGTGACTCGATCGATCGATCGAGCAGCATCGAGTACTAGCAAAGGTAATCCCAGCCGCTCTGGGGGCAAGGATAATGCTTGCGCCATTAGTTGGACATCACTACCCTGCGTCAGCGGATTGGCAGCATTTCCACTGACTACGGGCTGAGTATAAGCAATCTCAATCCCCTTTTCTTGTAAGCGATCGGCAATTCCCAAAATTACCGCCGATTTCCCACTACAGGCTTCCGTCGAAGCTACCAGCAAATATTTCATAGCCATCCCCACACGATTATCCCCAGTCATTTAACTGCTTAATTCAATAATTAGTAATCTATAAAATCGACAACTAGTCGCAAATATCTAGTATGCAGCGATCGCGCTCTATTTCCCAGTATTAATTACTGCTTGCGCCAATGCCCGCCGTTTTTAACAGGGCTTGTAATTACCAAGTGACAAAAGATGAGTGAACTTACCCTTTATCACTAGACTAATCTAGGTTGTACGCGATCGCAATGACTAGTATTAGCAGTGGAGATGTTCCCGCTCGAACTTTGGCTTGGTTGGGGATCGAGCTAGTAGCTGGGGGATATCTGTTACCTCTATCGCTAGCCTTCCATTTTCATCAGTTTGTGGTAGAAGTACTGAGGGAAATCAGGATTATTAGCATCGCGGATATTGATCAGCCAGTCAATCAGATAACCGATTAGCTCGGAATTCATCAGATTGAGATCGTAGGTGAGATCGGCATTATCATCAAACATCATGGTACACCTAGTCAGATCGCCAGGTAGATTTTGAATCACCCAATCGATCGCATAGGGAATTTTTTCGCCACCTTCGATCGATCGATGTCCCCCGAGTCCACCTTTATGATATAACGTAATCGCTTTGGGCAAGACGTTTCGTCTAGCTGCCGATTTCATAAAGTATGGGGCATACAAATTCACTTTGTCTGGTGGTGCGGGGATGATTTCGTCAAATAGGTTCATCGGTTTAGAGGGTAGAGGGTAGTAAATTCTTAGGGTGGGCAATGCCCACAGCCCTATTTTAGATTTTGAATATCTATCTAGATGAGAGTGGCTGAACTTAGTATTCACCATTCCGATCTGAGATCTACCGTTTGCCCAAAAAAATCGGCTTCCATCAGGAAGCCGATTTGTTAGAACTAGCTAATTATTTAGTTTCAGAGAATTCAGCGTCGATTACGTCATCAGCACCGCCAGTTGTACCGCCGCCTGGGGGGGTACCAGCATCGGAGTCATCACTATCACCGCCAGGATTAGCACCTGCTTGGGCGTAGATGTTACTACCGATTGCCATGAGGGTTTGTTGGACTTCTGGAGTTAGGCGTTGGATTTCGGTGTCGTCTTCCTTAGTTACCGCTTCTTTGAGTTCTTTGATTAAGCCTTCGAGCTTGGTTTTGTCTGCTGCGGGGACTTTATCGCCGAGTTCTTGGAGCTGCTTTTCAGCTTGGTAGGTGAGGGAATCAGCTTGGTTTTTGCGATCGATCTTATCGCGGTTTTCTTTGTCGGTGGAAGCATTACTTTCAGCTTCGCGCACCATCCGTTCGACTTCGGTTTTGTCGAGAGTAGATGCACCAGTGATGCTGATGGACTGCTCTTTACCAGTTCCTTTGTCTTTGGCGGTGACGTTCAAGATCCCGTCCGCGTTGATGTCGAGTGTGACTTCGATTTGGGGTACGCCACGAGGTGCAGAGGGGATGCCGTCGAGACGGAAGGTTCCCAAGCTCTTGTTGTCGCGGGACATTTCCCGTTCACCTTGGAGAATTTGGATTTCGACGTTGCTTTGTCCATCTACCGCTGTCGAGAAGGTTTCAAACTTCTTGGTGGGGATGGTAGTGTTGCGAGGGATAATCTTGGTCATGACACCACCGAGGGTTTCAACACCCAAGGATAGTGGTGTGACATCGAGTAAGAGGATATCTTTGACTTCACCAGCCAAGACACCAGCTTGTACCGCTGCACCGACTGCAACTACTTCGTCAGGGTTAACAGTTTCGTTAGGTTCTTTACCGAGTAACCGTTTGACTAGTTCTTTGACTGCGGGAATCCGAGTGGAACCACCGACGAGAACGACTTCATCAATCCGGCTCTTATCGACTTTACCATCGCGGATGGCGTTTTCGACTGGGACGCGACAACGATCGATTAGATCGGAGCAAATTTCCTCAAATTTAGCACGAGTCAGCGTCATTTCGACGTGCTTTGGCCCGTCTTGAGTGGCTGTGATAAAGGGGAGGTTGATTTCGGACTGAGTAACACTTGAGAGTTCGATTTTGGCTTTCTCAGCAGCTTCAGTCAACCGTTGGAGGGCTTGACGATCCTTGCGGAGGTCGATCCCTTCATTTTTGATGAAGGTGGTAGCTAAGTAATCAACGATTTTCTTGTCGAAGTCGTCTCCACCTAAGTGAGAGTCGCCAGAAGTCGCGAGTACTTCAAACACACCGTCGCCGACTTCGAGTACGGAAACGTCGAAGGTACCGCCGCCAAGGTCAAAAACGAGGATCGTTTCATTACTTTTTTTGTCCAAACCGTAAGCTAACGCAGCAGCAGTAGGTTCGTTAATGATCCGCAGCACTTCAACACCTGCAATTTTACCTGCGTCTTTGGTGGCTTGACGTTGAGAGTCGTTGAAATAAGCTGGTACGGTAATTACGGCTTGGGTAACAGTCTCACCCAGATATTTGCTCGCATCATCGACGAGTTTTCTCAGCACTTGAGCGGAAATTTCTTCAGGTGCGAATTTTTTGCCTAAACCAGGTGCTTCGATCCGAACGCTACCACCATCATTGACAACTTTGTAAGAGATCTCGGTGGCTTCTTGGTTTACTTCGTCAAATTTGCGCCCGATAAAGCGTTTGACGGACGAGAAGGTATTCTCTGGATTCATTACCGCTTGACGTTTGGCGATTTGCCCAACCAATCGATCGCCATTTTTCGCAAATGCGACCACAGAAGGGGTCGTGCGGAAACCCTCAGCGTTGGCGATTACGGTCGGTTTGCCACCTTCCATTACCGCAACGCAGGAGTTGGTAGTTCCTAAGTCAATGCCAACAACTTTTCCCATAAGACTATAAGTACTTTTTAAATAATGACAACAGTTTGAATAATGGCGATGAGTGCGGTTTGCAACTCACCCGATCGATATTACAGATCGTTCCCTATCTTTGTGCCAACTGAGACTTTTTCAAAAGGGTGGTTTTCCGTACCT
>JAJAZF010000395.1 GCA_026785875.1 Chamaesiphon sp.
GCAGAGAGGGTTTAGCGGCGTTTTTATTCGGGGGTTCCCCCCGAATAAAAAAACGACAAGACAGCGAATCAAGAGAGCGAAGTTGTTAAGTGGGAGATGCCGATCGGCAGACAATACCGAATATGGTGTAGCTTGGAGCGTAAACAGTGAATTTAATACCTCGCATTATTCTCAATGATTAATCCCCCCATTCACCGCAGCCAGTTAGCCAATGGCATCACGCTTGTGACGATCGCTAATCCGACAGCCGATATCGTCTCTGGGCGATTTTTTATTCCGGCTGGGAGTCGATGGGAAACAGCCGCACAAGCTGGATTAGCCCAACTGCTGACATCGGTGATGATGAAGGGCACCGAGCAATTATCAGCATTGGCAATTGCCGATCGAGTAGAATCGGTTGGTGCGGGGTTGGGTGCAGAGACAACTACAGATTACATCAAGTTAAGTTTGAAGACTGTTAGGTCAGATCTGGTAGATATATTTAAGTTAGCAGCAGAAGTCCTCAGAACCCCTAATTTTCCAGAATCACAGATCGAACTCGAACGCAAGTTAATCCTTCAAGCAATTCGATCGCAGACAGAGCAACCATTTAATAATGCCTATCGACAATTGCGGACGGCACTATATGGCGAACATCCCTACTCTCGATCGAGCTTGGGAACTGCGGCGACAATGGCGCAAATTACCCGTCAGGACTTGGTTGATTATCATCAGACTCATATTCGTCCCGATCGCCTGATTATCAGCCTTGCAGGGCGAATTACCCCCGATGAAGCCATCGATCTAGTCACCAAAGTATTCGGCGATTGGGAAATACCCAAGATCGACATACCCACTCTAGCGACTGAGCTGGTTACAACTCAACCCCAGTACCAAGTAGAGCATCAAGCTACCCAACAAGCGATCGTCATGTTAGGCTACTTAGCCCCAGCGATTCACGATCCTGACTGCATCGCCCTCAAATTAATCGATAGCTACTTGAGCAATGGAATGTCCAGTCGCTTATTTGTAGAATTGCGAGAGAAACGTGGACTAGCCTACGATGTATCTGCATTTTACCCGACTAGATTGGACACATCCCACTTTGCTGTCTATATGGGTACCAATCCTATTAATACAGGTATTGCCGTGAGTGGTTTACGCGCAGAAGTCGATCGATTGTGCATGGAATCGCTTTCAGCCGCCGAACTCCAAACTGCTAAAGATAAGCTGCTCGGACAGTATGCCTTGGGGAAACAAACTAATGGACAACTAGCGCAAACCTATGGGTGGTATGAGCTGCTAGGATTGGGTATGGATTTTGACATGCAGTTTAGCACAGCAATTCAACAACTCACATCAGCCCAGCTCCAAACCGTAGCCAATAAGTATCTCAGCGAACCCTATATTTCGATCGTCAGTCCTCAGCAAGATGGCGCGGTTGTAGATAGCAAATCGATCTAATCTCTCGTCACAACTTCGGTGTTATTGAGAACTGAATTCAGTGCCCAAAAATGTTCTACCTCCATCTGTTGATGATTGCAGGTATCTTCTAACAGCTTGTGTTGAGACAAAGCTTTGCGGAGAGTGACGATCGATTGTTGTACTCGCTCTGTGACGATCGGATCGCGATCGGCTGTCATCATTGTTTGGCGTTCGAGGACTTGTATAGCAACCGCCAAGGCGATTAGGACAGCGATTGTGTCTTGGATCGCTAAACCCTCGGGGAACCCGAGGAGCGCGATCCGCAAATCGCCGCTCATAATGCAAAGTCCGCCTTCTCTACGAGACGCTACAAAGGACACGGA
>JAJAZF010000396.1 GCA_026785875.1 Chamaesiphon sp.
ATGGACAGACTCAACCGAGTATCGCGATATTCGTCAGGGTAGGTATCAGCGTGTCTCTGTCGAAGTAGTCAGTACCGCGCCAACAGCGAGTGAATCCGAACGCTTGCGCCGCGAGATCGACGAACTCCAACGGGAGATCGATCGCCGGAAATCTCGCGATCGATAGTTGGGTTAGAATACAAAGCAATTTGGATATTGCTGTCGTCCACGATCGAACTGGCAAACTGCGCTACCGAAAAATCTATTGTCAGAACTAATGCTCCCTCAAACTGAATATCTCAAGGTACTGCGCCCATTACTTCCAGCAGCCGCTTTCAAGCCCAATTCAAATAAATTATTTATCCTTGCCATCAATCTCCTGATTTTAGGACTTGGTTGGGCGATCGCGCGAGATTTGGATCGCTGGTCGATCGGTTGGTTATGGCTATACCTCCCCTTGAGTCTCGTCATGGGTAATAGTATCGTAATTTGCCTATTTGCCTCCCATGACATGATGCACGGGAGTACGATCCAGCAACCCCGCTGGAGATATCTGCTGAGTTTCTTGGCTCTATCGCTGTTATGGATGCCTCCAACCCTATGGAAATCCGTTCACAATCACAAACATCATACCGAAACTAACGCCATCAGTGACCCCGATCGGATGTATCTGGTTGGACAAAATGATACCTGGGGTAAATGGATTCAGAATCTATTTGTACCGTCTTCACAAGTGAATTGGGCTTTTCTGGTGTTGGGTATGGCGACATCCTGGGTAGTGCACACTTTCCGCCATTTAACCTCAATTTTACTATTCAATCATGATGAGGTTGATTTCGTTCCGGCTCCGGTAGTAGTTAGCCCTCAGAAACGACGGAAGATCGCAATTGAGTTGGCGGCGATCGTTTTAGTTCATTTGGGCATACTGACTTATCTCAAATTTAGTATTTTAGCAGTCTTATTAGGATATGTATTACCCTTGAGTATTGGTTATGCAGGGGTAATGTTTTATATCTACACTAACCATTTCTTGTGCCCAATGACTGATATCAACGATCCACTAGTTAATAGTGTATCGTTGAGAATGCCTAAGATTTTCGATCTATTACACTTCAATTTTTCCTATCACACAGAACATCATTTATTTCCGAGCATTAATTCGGACTACTATCCCCTAGTCCAAGAGTTATTACAAACCCATTATCCAGAATCATATAATTTGATTCCAGCGGGAACAGCATGGAAATTGTTGATGGAAACTCCGCGACATTATCGCGATGAGGTGACTCTGACAGACAAATTCGATCGAGAGTCAGTCACTTGTCCCTGTGCTGTCGGTGTCAGAGAATTAGTCCGAGCGGATTCATAATCTAAATTTAAACAGTTGACAGTTGACAGTTGACAGTTGACAGTTGATAGTTGACATCGAGGTTGTTCTGCTGTGGTTGAAATCCCCACCGTAACAACCCAATTATCAATTATCAATTAAGCTCTGCGTTACCCCGTAAATAATTCACAAGCAATATATACTGATGTGAACTGAACTGATTCCAATAACTTTGCCCAACCCCAATCATCGATCTGTTCTAGACATTCTTGATACTTAGGATCGTTTACAGGAATTAAAGCTGTCAACATCTCGATCGCGATTTGACTCAATATTTGGGCGATCGCATTAGCTCCTACCAGATCGCCCCCTTTGACTAATTTACTCTTCTTGGCTACTACCTGACAAGCCTCTCTAATCGCCTGTGCAGCAGCTTGTTTTTTGCTAATGTCATTGCTAGCGATGCTCCGTCCCCCCAATTTCTCGCAATTGTGCCAGTACTACCATCCATCGCAGGTGATCTGCCAATAATTTTGGCACTTGCATTGACTGGTTTTTGTTGGTAGTTGTCGTCATGGGAATAGGAAGTCAGGAATGGGGAGTGATGGGATAAAATGCGAC
>JAJAZF010000397.1 GCA_026785875.1 Chamaesiphon sp.
AAATATCTCCCCGCTCAACTAGATAAAACCATGCGATTGCGCCTAATCGACGAACTCTACGATCGCTGGATTCAAGACAAAATTAGTCAATTATAGGTATTAGGCATTAGGTATTAGGTATTAGGTATTAGAGGGTAAAGGGCAAAGGGCAAAGGATACCTATTACTTATTACTTATTACTCCTTACTTATTACTCATTACTCATTACTCCTTATCCTTACTCTTCCATGACTTACACGCCAGTAAAACCAGAAGTTTTTTTGTCGCAAATCGAGCCATTTAATCGATTATCAACTAGTACACAATTAAGACTGGCTAAAATCGGGCAATATTATCGCTATCATGTCGGACAACCGATCGCCCTACGAGACAGGTTATCGGCACAGGTTAACATTGTCGTAGAAGGCACCGTACGCCTGTTGGGATACCCATCCGAACATACAGCACCCGTTACCTTAGAGCGACTAGAAACTGGTGGAACGATCGGGGCAATTGGGATGATTCGGGGCGTTCCCTGTGAAGCGGCGATCGCGTCTACAGAAGTAATTTGTCTGACAATTCCTGCCGAATCATTCATGGAATTGGTTGCCAAAGAACCGATATTAAGAGAGTATTTTTACGATCGACCGAACCAGATTGAAATCTTTGAAATCCTGCGGATCGAACTAGAACGACAGCCAAATCAAGAACAACTATTGCAATTATTAGGAGTCGATTCGATTAAAGAATTGGCAACCGAAGCCGCCGATACCGCCGTAGTTTATAACTCGCTACCTGAAATTCCCCCCGCACTTAGAAACTGGGATTGGTTTGTCGCCAGCCAAGATCTCGACCGAGCTTATGAGATCGGCGATCGGATCGATCTTGACTCTTTCTCCACCACCCAAAAACTCAGACTAATCGGGATTTCGCCGAAAATTCTCAGGTTTTCACCAGCAGCAGATAACGAACAAATTATCGATATTCAAGATGCCGAGATCGTCCCCACTACCTCGGCTCTGACTATCGCGCAACCGAACGAAATCCCCTACGCACCCGATCTCCCGCTCACTTTCAACGCACCCACATCTAAATCTCCCACCAAATATCAACTCGTGCGCGGGAAAGGACAGATCGATGGTAGCGTTGCCTGTTTTGAAATGCTGGCAAACCAGTTGAAAATCCCCTTCCGGCGCGATTCCGTGCGAAAGGTCGTCGCACATCATGTCGAGCAAACTGGGGGTGTCTCGCTCCAATTTTGCGGGGCTGTGGCAGACTTTTTAGGGCTACAGGGTCAACTTGCCGCCATCCCGATCGCCGATGTGCAAAGGATTCAGGTACCCGCACTGATTAAATGGCAAGATCGACTGGCGGTAGTCTGCGCTGTCTCCCATAACTCTGTGACGCTTGCGCTTCCCGATAGCGGCTTGCTGCAACGATCGCCCCAAGAATTGTTACTCGATCGCGGCACCGAAACCGATGCTCCCGCTAACGATGTGATTCAAATTTTACTAATTCAAGCCACCCAATATACTCCAGAGCAAAAGTTTGGCATTAGTTGGTTTTGGCCGTCGTTGGTGCAGTATAAGGGCGTATTAATCGAGGTCTTAATTGCATCGTTTTTCATTCAATTATTCGGACTGGCAAATCCACTAATTACGCAGACGATTATCGATCGCGTCTTAATGCAAAATAGTGCGACTGCGCTAAATGTATTTGGAGTCTTATTAATCGGTGTCGCCATCGGCGAGGCATTATTAACCAGTCTCAGGACTTATTTATTTGTCGATACCACCAATCGGATTGATTTGGCTTTAGGTTCGCAAATTATCGATCGATTGCTCCGATTACCGCTCCGATACTTTGAAAAGCGATCGGTTGGCGAATTATCTACCCGTGTCAACGAGCTAGAAAATATCCGCCAATTTCTAACTGGAACCGCCTTAACTGTGGTGTTAGATTCGGTATTTTCGGTGATTTATATCGTAGTGATGTTGATTTATAGCTGGCTATTGACCCTAGTCGCACTGGCTACTCTACCGATTTGTGTGCTGATAACTACAGTCGTATCGCCGATCGCCCGCAAACAATTGCGTGAGAAAGCCGAACGCAACGCCAGATCTCAATCTCACCTAGTCGAAGTCATTGCTGGCATCCAAACCGTCAAAGCCCAAAACGTCGAACTGCGATCGCGCTGGAAGTGGCAAGAACGTTACACTCAGTACGTCATGGCTGGATTCCAAACCGTAATTACCTTTACCACCGCTAATTCTGCTACTACCTTTCTCAACCAGATCTCTAGTTTATTAGTCCTCTGGGTGGGTGCGTATTTAGTCCTAGACGGCAAACTTACCCTCGGACAACTGATCGCCTTCCGAATTATTTCTGGGTACGTTACCAGCCCCTTATTGCGGCTAACTCAACTATGGCAAAACTTCCAAGAAACCGCACTTTCACTCGAACGGATCGCGGATATCCTCGATACCCCGATGGAATCTACCGAGATCGATCGAGGCAATATTCCCATGCCAACCATTCAAGGTAAGATCGCATTTGATAATGTTTCCTTCCGCTTCGCACCGACTGGCCCACTTAATTTAGATGGTGTCAGCTTAGAATTCCCGGCGGGTAAGTTTATTGGTATTGTCGGTCAAAGTGGCTCTGGTAAAAGTACATTAATGAAACTATTACCCCGACTATATCCGCTCGAATCGGGACGGATCTTGGTCGATGATTACGATATCGCCAAAGTCGAACTTTATTCACTCCGCCAACAAATCGGCATCGTCCCTCAAGATACCCTGCTATTTGAAGGGAGCGTGCAAGAAAATATCGCCCTCAATTATCCTGATGCCACTACCGACCAAATTATTCAGGCTGCTAAAATCGCCTACGCCCATGACTTTATTATGGAACTACCCAATGGGTACAACTCCTCCGTCGGCGAACGCGGATCTGGCTTGTCGGGCGGACAACGCCAACGGATTGCGATCGCGCGGACGATCCTTCAGAACCCTCGCTTACTGATCTTAGATGAAGCGACTAGTGCCTTAGATTATGAATCCGAAAATCGGGTATGTACGAACATCGCAGCGGCTTTTGAGGGGAAAACAGTATTTTTCATCACCCATCGACTCACCACCATTCGCAATGCCGATATCATTGTGATGATGGATCGCGGCTTAGTATCAGAACTAGGCACCCATGCAGAACTGATGGCATTACAAGGGCGATACTATTGTCTCTACCAACAACAAGAATCCCAACTCTAGTCTGGGTGCAAAAATCGCTACTTTTGGATCGACATTCGATCGGCTTGTATAGCAACCGCCAAGGTCATTAGGACATCAGAAAAACGAGATCGATTGCCTTGGCGGTTGGGGTGGGTTTTGTTCTAAAGCTATCGGTGCAGTGCGGGAATTTCTAGCATAAAGCGGATGCGTTCCGGTCGGGTCCCCCACTGGTCGGGGGACCCGCCCAGTTGACCATGGAAACGCACCAAGCACCCACCCCTA
>JAJAZF010000398.1 GCA_026785875.1 Chamaesiphon sp.
AGTGAAGAGTTAGAAAGCTAATTCAACTATGTAGATCTTTAATATCCCAATCTTTGCACGAGCGAACTCAATCGATCGATAATGTAGATCTGATGTTTATCTGTCACTTGCTTATGCAACCGCCTCACGCAGCCAAGCTAGCTCACCAGACTGAGATTCACGGGGATATTATTGTCGATGACTATTTCTGGCTCCGCGACAAAGATGCGCCAGGAACGATGGAATATCTCAACGCCGAGAATGAGTATACCGAGCAAGTATTAGCACCACACGCCGAACTGAGGGAGAGTTTATTTCAAGAGCTAAAAGCGCGAGTCAAAGAAGATGATGACAGCGTACCCGTCAAAAAAGATGGCTATTACTATTACTCCAAAGTTGCTGCGGGCAAGCAATACGCCATTCACTGCCGCAAAATCGGCGATCTAAATAGTCCCGAAGAAATCATCCTGGATGAAAATCAGCTTGCTGAAGGTAAGCCTTATTTTCAGCTCGGCACATTTAGCGTGAGCCCCAACCATCAACTCCTGGCGTATGCTGAAGATATCGATGGCTCGGAGACGTATACGCTGCGAATCAAAAATCTGGAAACGGGCGAGTTATTGCCAGAATCGATCGTAAATACTTACTACTCATTAGAGTGGGTAAACGATAATCAGACTTTCTATTACACCGTTTTGGATGAGAATTTGCGCCCTTATCGGCTCTATCGGCATACAGTCGGGCAGCCTGTCGTTGGCGTAGCCTCTCCATTGGAGAATCGAGATGAGCTAATCTATGAGGAACAGGATTCGCAGTTTTTTGTCGGTTGTGATAAATCCCGCGACGATCGCTATATCTTCCTGACAACTAACGGCAAAATCACCAGCGAAGAATACTTTGTCTCAGCAGACGATCCGCATGGTACTTTTACGATCGTCACACCCCGCCAGAAAGGGCATGAATATAGCGTCATCCATCATCAGGGCTATTTCTACATTCTCACCAATGACAACGCCCAAAACTTCCGCATTATGCGGACGCTGGGATCGCAACCACAGCAACAATATTGGCAGGAATATATTCCCCACGATCCAGAACGATTAATCGAAGGAATCGATGAGTTTAAAGATTACTTTATTATCAGCGAACGCTATCAAGGTTTAGGGCAATTACGGGCAATAGAACTCCAGAATCAAGCTTCACATTATCTGGAATTCGACGATCCCACTTATCTGGTGTTTGGTGCTGCTAATTGGGAATACGACACCCAGACATTTCGCTTTGGCTATACCTCTTTAGTCCTACCGATGACGGTATTTGAGTACGATCTGCGATCGCGATCGCAGATCGTACTCAAGCAAAATGAGATTCCTGGCGGTTACGATCCCAGCCAGTACCATTCAGAGCGAATTTTTGCGCGTTCTCATGATGGTGTGGAAGTGCCGATCTCGATCGTCTATCGTAAAGATTTTAAACGCGACGGGAGACAGCCGCTCTATCTCTACGGCTACGGCTCCTATGGAGCGAGCCTAGATCCAGGATTTTCAACCAATCGACTTAGTTTACTCGATCGTGGCTTTGTCTATGCGATCGCGCATATTCGCGGTGGTTCGGAGTTGGGGCGACACTGGTATGAGTCGGGTAAGTTCTTACAGAAAAAGAATACCTTTCTGGACTTTGTGGCTTGTGCCGAACATCTGATTGCTGAAAACTATACCAGCGCAGGAAATATTACCATTGCAGGTGGGAGTGCGGGTGGGTTGCTAGTCGGTGCGACGATTAATCTCAAACCCGAACTATTCAAAGCGGCGATCGCGCAAGTACCATTTGTAGATGTGCTCAATACGATGCTGGATGCCACTTTGCCACTGACGCAGTTGGAGTACGACGAGTGGGGCAATCCGGCGGATGAGGAGTTTTATCGCTACATCCGTTCCTATTCGCCTTATGATAACGTCGAAGCGAAAGCTTACCCACACCTATTGATTACGGCGGGGTTGAACGATCCGCGTGTGACTTATTGGGAGCCAGCTAAGTGGACGGCAAAATTGCGAGATCTCAAAACCGATCACAATTTACTCTTGCTCAAAACTAATCTGGATTCTGGGCATGGTGGTGCGTCGGGACGTTATGAATATCTCAAAGATAT
>JAJAZF010000399.1 GCA_026785875.1 Chamaesiphon sp.
ATCCTCAGTGTTTGCCAGCTACTAGCAATCGCCAACAACAACAGTCAAATGTAGTACTACTATCGAGTAAGCAGCCACTACCAGAGATGTTAGTTGAAGCTTTGCAAAATCAAGTCAAGGCACCTAGCGATGCTCATGCTCCGAGGTTTAACCAACAAATCCGAGCTGTGGCGGAGCGGATTGCGGTAGAAGTCGATCGGATCTGTACAAAAAGCGATCGGATTCAGAATTCGGGGATTACTGAGTCGTGGCGTGTGGGTTTAGCGCGTCACCGTGTCTCTAAGTGTCTTTACTATTATCAATTAGGTTCAATCCAAGGACGGATCGAACTTCATAGCCATCTGAGTTCGATCGTTTACAGATATATTACTATCCCCCAATCTCAACTGGGATTTCAAGCTAGATACTCACTGATTGAAGACTTTCTTCAGGAATTTTATACTGAGTCGCTCAAAGCCTTTCGGCGCGAGAATGAGCTAGGCGATACTTATACACCGCGCAACACGATCCAATTAGCGGAGTATATGGTATTTACAGAATGCTATGGCAAACGTCGGATTCATCTGCGTTATGGTAGGAGCCAGCAACTGATCGTACTTCGCGCCCAAACTTTTGCCAAACGTCAGCCCAGTGAAACATCTGTAGATATCGAGCAAGCTTTTGAAACAGCACGGGAAGAGGATGGCGATGCTGGCTCGAAGATGATGCAACAAATCCGTGCCAAGCTGGTATCGGAAAATGTCGATGCTACCGATGGAGTGCTCAGAGATCGAGTAATCGAGGAATTGGTTGCTTATTTAGAATCACAAAATCAATCAGCCTGTGTTGATTATCTCCTATTGAAGATGGACGATCGATCGACCCTAGAAATTGAGAAAATATTGGGATTGACAACCCGAGAACGAGACTATCTCCAGCAAAAGTTCAAGTATCATATCGAAAAGTTTGCCCGAATTGCTAATTGGGAGTTAGTACACCAATGGCTAGGAGCAGAAATCGATCGGAAACTGGGTTTGACAGAGCCGCAATGGGAAATATTTGCCGATCAATTATCGATCGAGCAGCAAACATTGATCCAGCTCAAACAATCTAATCATAGTAATGAATCAATCATGAAAGCTCTGCGATTGACTGAGAAGAAGTTAAAACTACGTTGGTCGGAATTATTGCATCTAGCCGCACAAATCAGAAATCAGTAAATTACAGCAGCCGCCAAGGAGGTTAGGACATAGATTGTAGGGGTGGGTTTATGCTAGAAATTCCGGCACTGCACCGATAGCTTTAGAACAAAACCCACCCCAACCGACAAGGCAATCCATCTCGTTTTTCTGATGTCCTAATGACCTTGGCGGTTGCTATAGTTGACAGTCGATCGTTGCCAGTTGAAAATAGATGAGTGAGTTTCATAATTTCTTCTAAATTTGAATTATCTCCCTGCATGTAATTCGAGTATGAGTATTTGGTGCGATGTACGTGCCGAAAGACTGCTGGTGACGACTATTTACGAGCGGAAGCAACTTAGCCGATTTAGGCTTACCCAAATTGTGCCGAGCGTTGGAGCGATCCCAACTACGTGTCCAGAAAAATTGGACAGTCTCGCCAATCTATTAGCGCGAGATTTGCCTAGCTATGGCAATCGGATCGTCCAACAACGGCGCAAACGAACCGATCGGGTGTACAGCTCGATCCTGATCGCTAGTATGCCTGAATTGAAGCCGCTCGAAATAGCTAGTCGAGAATATCCACCACAATATCCCCAAGCTGCGCCCAGT
Source organism: Chamaesiphon sp. (assembly GCA_026785875.1). Classification (GTDB taxonomy): domain Bacteria; phylum Cyanobacteriota; class Cyanobacteriia; order Cyanobacteriales; family Chamaesiphonaceae; genus Chamaesiphon. Next base: position 1,773 of record JAJAZF010000399.1, read on the forward strand.
CAAGTATTCATCACTACCTTAGAAAATCAATATACAGGAATTCGATCGTTTCAATTGCAACAGTTTCACTGGCTATTTATGGCTAAAACTCGACAAGGTTGGCGATTGGCGAATATCTACTCGCGGACTGGGGGATTTCCCCTTGCCAATAATCTCATCAGCCCCCCGATCGAAAGTAGTAAAACGATCGTCGGGGAAGCGATTAGAATCTGGCTCAATGACTGTTATCTGGGGAGGATTAGGGCTTAAACAGTCAACTGTTTAATCAATTCCAAACTTGACTGATACAACTGCGGTGATATCCTTATCGATCGAAGTGGTATCGTATCTACCTTCATTACTTACCGCAGTTGAGTAGCGGGGGGTGATTTGAAATACGCCAGTATCTGCACTACGAACGCCACCGACGCGATTACCTGTCGTTTTGGCAATTGATTCGGCTCTAGCTTTAGCATCCTTGGTAGCTTCAGCCACCATCTCGATCCGC
>JAJAZF010000400.1 GCA_026785875.1 Chamaesiphon sp.
ATATTCCGGTCGAGTTTCGGATTGGATTACTGGAATCAATGGTAATCCAGTATCTGGACTGCTGGGATTGATTTTCTTGGGGATTTTAGCTATCCTCATGTCAAATTTATCTGGAAAAGTCGATCGATCTAAAATTTAATCTGTTTAGATCGTACCCCAATCTAAACAGATTACTGCCACACACGTAGATACCTACCAGATGTTATAGTTAGTGGGGGCTTCATCAATAATGAAGCCTAGTCTTACCCCCTCACTCTTGGCTCATGTCCACATTTCCGATCGCGTCGCATTTAACTGGCTATTGGCAAGACGCATTTAATTTAAAACAACATCTCCACCAATTTTTAGATATTGATGCCGAGCAGTTAGAACTAAAGTTTAAGACTGCTGTAGAGGATTTAGCCGAATTAGGGCGGCGCGATTTTAATTGGGAAGATGCCAGTAAATTTTATCGCGATCGAGTGGGTGAAGCTTATTTATTTGAGTTAGCAACTTGGCATCTGACTAGTACTGATTATATTGGCGATACATTGAGATTGCTCGGAGATCGAGCGCGGGGGCGAGTCTTGGATTTTGGTGGCGGGATTGGCACACACGCGATCGCATCAGCATTATGTCCCGAAGTTACTCAGGTAGTTTATTGCGATATCAACCCGATTAATTATAACTTTGTCAAGCACCGAATTCACCAATTAGGGCTATCATCAAAGATTACTTGTTGTACGGAATTATCCCCAACCGAAACCTTCGATACGATTACTTGTTTCGATGTGATGGAACATTTACCAGATCCAAGTCAGCAGTTGCTTCAGTTTCACAATATTCTCAAACCTGAAGGAAAAATGATTACCAATTGGTATTTTTCTAAAGGAGCTAACCAAGAATTTCCCTTCCATTTAGACGATCCTGAGACTATCGATCGCTTTTTCAAAACCCTACAATCTAGCTTTCTTGAAGTTTTTCATCCCTATTTCATCACCACTCGCTGTTATCAAAAAATGTGAGTAGAATTTGCCAGACTCGCGCCCATATCCCTCCAGATAGATATGATTAAAGATAACTGTATTTCCAAGGATCGATCGTATGGTTAATACTCAAGTCCGTTCGCTCACCATTGACGAATATCATCGGATGATTGAAACTGACATTATCGGCGAGGGAGAGCGCGTAGAACTAATTTCCGGGCAAATCTTCAATATGGCAGCAAAAGGCACTCGACATACTGTTTCTACTACTGAATTAATGGGTGAATTGCTCATTCTCTTAGGAAGAAGAGCTAAAATTCGCTGTCAAGATCCGATTACTCTGCCCAATAATAGCGAACCAGAACCAGATATTGTCATTGCTAAGTTGCGGGGAGATAATTACCTAGATAGTCATCCTGCTCCCGCAGATATTATCCTAGTAATTGAAGTAGCTGATTCGACGCTGAACTTCGATCGAAACACTAAAGCACCCCTCTATGCAGCGGCGGGGATTGGTGAGTATTGGATCGTTAATTTAGTAGACGACCGACTAGAAATATACACTCAGCCTGAAGGATCTATTTATACTAATACTCAAATTATCTTACCGCCTCGATCGGTCAGTATTCCTCAGTTTCCAGCAACTATTCTCGACCTATTAGCAATCTTTCCGTACAAAAATTAGTGAAAAATCACCAGTTTTCCAGTTCTCAAACATCCTAAAACTTTTGCTGGGGAAACTAAATATCGAGATTCTGCCGATCGAGATTTGACCATTCTATCTCTGGGTTGCTATTAGTGTGCTGTTAGCCCTCTAAACCGACGAAATCCCGAATTACCTTGCTAATTCCATAAGTCACCCTAGACAGCTTCTCGAAGTCAATTTTGTCCATCGTATCATCCGCTGTATGGTACTGAGGATAGCGCAAAGGTGCGGTATCGGTAATCCTCACTGCTTGATAACCCTGTTGCCAAAATGACCTCAGATCCGACCATCCTACACCCTGAATCAAGCTGGGTAAAGCTGCGCCTTCGGAGGGAAATTTAGCTTGAGCGCGAAAGGATCGAATCGTATTGCGAAGCAACTCCCGCGAATCGATATCGCTAATAAACCCGATAAAGTTGCCTTGGTTGGGATATAAAAAGCTTAGTGGTAAGGGATATTTCTGGGTATTGGCTGCGTCTGTGAAATACCCCAGCGTCTCTAAACTAAACATCCCGACGATCTTGTCGCCTCGCTCCTTGGCGGCTCGGGCATATACTTGACTTCCCATATTCTGCGTTGAGGAGTAGGGCGGTTCCCGATTGGTAAATTCTACAAATCTCAGGGTACGCATGGGTTTAGTCCCAACAAATTCCCGGGCGAGGGCGAGTACTGCTGCTGCACCTGTACGATCGTCTGCACTTGGACTAGTAAAAGCAGTATCGTAATGTCCGCCAATCACTAAGATTTCGTCAGCACGACTACTACCAGGGATTTCGACTTCGAGGTTGCTAAAGGTTTTGCCGTCAACGGTGTATTTCTGCGCTCGGACTGTATATCCTGCCTGTGTTAACTCTCGATCGAGAAAGTCTTTTGCTGCGACGAGATTTTGATAATTGTCTACATTCCATCGTCCGATCTTGACTGCGAGGGTTTCGACATCCTGCTTGAGGCGATCTTGCAGTTTGATTTCGGTGACACTCAACGGCGGTAGGACTTGAAGATAACTCTGTCCTGGCATCCAGATCGTCAATGACCATCCAAAGATGGCGATCGAGGCTATCGCGATCGCGAGGATGACTAATCTGATGAAGGACACACGATCGATTAGTTTGAGTTTAGAGTCCATCGTACACAGAACAGCACATACCTATCCAGAAATAATGATATCATCGATCGCGTTTTTTGGGAAATCCTCCAGAAATCTCCCCGAATTTTGGAGATGTCGGAGAGATCGATCGATAATTAGCACATCACTATGACAATCGATCGATCCGATCGAGAATTCGATCGAGATGTATTTTTCCTCAGCCGATCGACATCAACGATTGAGTTATCTAGTTTGACAGATACTCTATTGCGGCGATATTCAGATGTGGAGCAATTTATCAATTAGCTTGACAATGATAAGAAATGTGAATAAAGCTCAAAGTATTGCTTATGAATGCTCTACGTTACAGCTCCCCACTGCGAAAACTAGCTACTATCTTGGCTATTGTGATGTTCGCGCTTTGTTTATTGGCAGCTATTACTGGTGTCGCGATCGCTTTTTACTATACTCCTTCTACTACCAATGCCTACTCTTCGATCGAATACATTAACAACCAAGTTACTAATGGTTGGTTGATTAGAAGCTTGCACAACATTGCTGGGAATGGTTTAATTGCCGTCTCGCTGGTGCAAATCGTTGTGATGTTTTTAGGTCGCCAAATCATTGGGGGCTGGATTGTGGGTTGGGTATCGGGGATTTTATTGACCCTGAGTGCGATCGGTCTAGGTTGGACAGCGATGAATTTGGAGTGGTCGCAATTGGGCTACTGGCGGCTTAACATCGAGCTATCTATTATCGAAAGCGTCCCTTTAATCGGGCAATTTCTGCGCCAATTGTTATTGGGTGGTGATGCGATCGGCACGATTAGCCTACAGCATTTATTTACAATTCACAGTTATCTGTTATCGGCAGTAGCATTAGGGTTATCGTCGATCCATTTGGTTGCGACATTTATCCACTCACTAGAGCCTGTAGAGCTACCTTCAAATCCCTCAAATATAGATCCTCCAAGTTTTTAGTCAAGTCGATCGATGCTGCGCGAACGGAATTTTTCGCGTTTTCGGGTGCCGCTGCTTTGGAAAATCATGCTAATATAAGATACTCACATTTGGAAAGGTGGCAGAGTGGTCGAATGCGTCCGACTTGAAATCGGATGAGGTGCAAGCTTCCGTGAGTTCGAATCTCACCCTTTCCGTTCTAAATTAGGGATTAGA
>JAJAZF010000401.1 GCA_026785875.1 Chamaesiphon sp.
CCCATAAAGGGCACCCCTACAAGTTACCTGTAGGGGTGCCCCTTGTGGGTACCCTGGAGCTACGGTTAGCACTAGTAGTTTCAAACTGGTGCAAGATGTGAGTATGCCCGCCCTTTAGAGGTTAAGCTCATTTAGAATCGCTATAAAACCTAAAACCTCAAACCTCAAACCTAACTTGCGTAAGTCATTTTTGTAGCAACTTCAGTCAACCAGTCATTTTGCCCGACAGCGAGTGCAATTGCCATCCCAGCCGAAGCAGTGGCGGGAAAACCTTTTTCGGTAAACTTGTAGTTAATGTGATTGGCGATCGACCACACAAACACCGAAATCCCAAATACAAGAAATAACGTAATTACAAATGTCAGTGCCAAAATCTGGCTATCTCCTTGACTGGCATCTGCAACCCAGATCTTTGTCCAATGCGATGAAATTGCCCAGATAAATACTCTACTGACACAGCATACATATCCCCCAATAAAATAAGCGATCATTCCAGGTATATATTCCATGTGTCTTAGAGCGTCTGTGAATAGTAATTAGTACTGCTTACTAGTTACTATTCCCTATTTCAGAGCTACTATCTCCATCGATCGCGTTCTAGATCGTAGATGGCTTTCTCCCAATGCCAGTCGGCAGATTTATCTGGATATCTGCGGCGAGATTGTAGAATCAGGCGATTCGCTGTATTTTGATTGCCACCTAGTAGTTTTAATAGTTTGCGCTCTAGCTGGGGATGTTGCGGTTGAATCTTGCGGTTGGCATTAATTCGTTTAGCGAAGGGAAGTTGATGGCGTTGAAGCCATGCGAAAAACAATAGACAACACCCTAAAGAAATCGCGATCGCAGCACCAGTCATACAAATTTAAAGTTTAAAGCTGAAGATTAAATACCAATGCTTTGGATAATATAACTGAAGATTTAGTTCTTACTCCGTGGAATCACTGAAGTTTTTAGTAGCGATCGTTAGCCATTCGGGGTATCCACTAGAAATTATCGGTGCAGATGTCAAGCATGGATAGCTGTAAACCAGCGATCTAACCAATGGCAAAAACTGTCGATCGATACTTATATTATCACCTAAATATTCACAGGCGATCGTCCACCAAGGTTGTCGCAGGTTCAATTGAGTTATTTCGATGGCTGCGGCATTTTTTCTGGGTGTGGCAATCGGTGTTAGTTCGATTGTATCCTCAAACTCTACTTGATAAAATCGTTGGTAGCGAACTTTATCAACTTGAATCCAACCTTGTTTGCCGACTTCCGGCGAGTGTGCCGATCGATCGCTACAAATCCACTTTGTCCACTGCTCTACCTGAGTAGAGCCAAATTTACCTAGATCGATCGTCCCTAATTGCTGCTGACGATGTTTGACTTCCAGATTACCTTGACGGATTTTTAAACCGATTTCAGGAGAACTAGATTGAAGATAAAAATCAGAGCGAGAATCGGGTGGTGCTAGTGGTTCGCCAAATGTATTGAACCATTTCAAGATCTCATCTGGTAAAATCCCTGTGTAAAACCACCGCACTTCAGTTGTTTGAATATCCATTTACTTATCATTTATCTATTCGACGATCTTTCGGAATGCCTTCATCTGCGATCGTCGTTTCTTTTCCTCCAATCGTCGCCGATTTTGTCCTTGGCTCGGCGTTCTGAGTTTCCGAGGTAGTACGACTACTGCGACGCTCAAAATTAACGATCCCAACCTGTCAAAAGCTTCCGCCCGATTGCGTTCTTGGCTGCGGTGTTCCTGAGATTTAATCACAACTACACCTTCAGTAGTAATCCGTCGATCTCGCAATTGGATCAGCCGCTCCTTATATCGATCGGGTAATGACGATGCGACGATATCGAATCGCAAATGAATCGCAGTCGCTACTTTATTGACATTTTGACCGCCAGCACCTTGCGATCGAATGGCACTAATATCGATTTCACTAAGTGGAATACTGAGGTTTTTAGAAATCTCGAACATGATTTAGTTTAAATTTACAGATCCGATTGGGCTAAAATTTATCTTAAAATCTAACTGATGGATATTCTCTTACTCAAACAAAAACTCCCGCCATCTCTCGCATTCGATTTGCCCAAGTCTGAGACAAGATCGAGATTTCGAGCCGACTAGAATCATTTGCCCAAGTCTCCAGCCAGTGGAGATGCCATCGAGACAACTGGCGTTGGATTTGAGCCAGTTCAAACCCACTCTCCACATCTAAATCGATCGCAGTGAGTTCTATAAATACTTTACTTTCTCGCACGATCTCTAGCACAGCCGCCGCATC
>JAJAZF010000402.1 GCA_026785875.1 Chamaesiphon sp.
GAAGTAGGCAATCGGTTGGTTTTGCTCGTTGGCGACTTGGAAATAACGCACATCGGGATTCCAGATGGGTGCTTGTCCGTCAGCGGCGGTGATGTTGATGTCAAATAGTTTGTGCGCGAGGTTAAATAATCCCGATAGTACTTGCTCTAGGGGGAAATATGGGCGCAATTCTTCAGCATTGAAGTCAAATTTAGCTTCCCGCAGGCGTTCCGACCAGTAGGCGAGATCCCAATGTTTGAGGTCGTTGGCTTCAGGGGCATCTTGAGTTATTGCAAAGGCGCGGAGATCTTCGAGATCTTGTTTGGCTGCTTCAAAGCTGGCACTACGCAGGGATTCGAGCAGATTTTCGACAGCCGCGACATTCGGTGCCATCTTACTGGCGAGGCTGAGTTCGGCGAAGTTATCGAAGCCGAGGATATTGGACTTTTCGCGGCGGAGTTCGAGGATACGATCGATATTCTCTAAGTTATTATAGTCACCCGCTGATGCCCGACTGACCACCGCTTTATATACCTGCTCCCGCAAGTCTCGGCGTTGACTGTGCTGCATAAAGGGGCCGTAACTAGGAGCATCTAGAGTAATCGTCCACGGGCCATCTGTTGGAGTAGCGGCTTCATTTCCGGCAGCTCTGGCGGATTGAGCAGCTTGAGCGAGTAAGCTTTCGGGGAGTCCCGCAATTTCGTCCGGCTTCGTCAGGGTGAGACTATATGCTTTAGTGGCATCGAGGACATTATTGGAAAACTTATTTGAAAGTTCGGCAAGTGCCAATTGAATCTCATTAAATCGCTCCTTGGGTGCGCCAGTCAAACCGACTCCAGACAGCTCCATATCGCGGATGGCAGCATCGATAATCCGTTTTTGGGCTGCGTCGAAGTTGGCAAATTCGGGACTAGCGGCGATCGCCTTGTAGCCCTGATAGAGAGCAGCACTCTGTCCCAATCGCGTCCAGAATTGGACTAGTTGGGGCTGCATCTCTTCGTAGGCGGCACGAAGTTCGGGACTATTTTTGACACCCATCAGGTGCCCGACAATACTCCAACTCCAGCCGATACGTTCGGTCAATCGATCGAGTGGTTCGACCAATCCCGACCAAGTGGGGATAATATTAGCTTCAAGCTTGGTTAATTCTGCGTTCGCCTCAGTCAGCAATTCGGTCATCGCGGGAACTACTTGCTCTGGCGTAATCTCTGGAAATGGGGGCAATCCCTGTCCTTGTAATAGCGGTTTCATCAGCAAGTGTGGTGAGATATTATAGATATATCTATTATCTCTCGATCTACAGGGGCTACTGTGTCCGGTTTACCGCCCCAATTTTTTAAATTCTTATCTAATCATACTTCCGACTTTATTTGTGAAATACTCAGTAAAGCCAGAATTAACTAATATGACTATCCAAGAACTACAAACTCAATTACTTGCCCTGACCCCCGATCAGAAATCTAATTTGATTCAACTCCTCAGACATAGCTTACAAATGCCGTGGCAAGGCATTAGTAAAACACCTGGGGTGATGGGCGGTGAAGCTTGCATTCGAGATACTCGGATTCCTGTCTGGTTATTAGTTAGCTATCGCCGGATGGGACTGACTGAAGCCAAACTTCTAGACAATTATGCCAACCTGACAGCCGCAGATTTGGTCAATGCTTGGAGTTATCATAGTGCCAATCTTGCCGAGATCGATCTAGCGATCGATCGACAGGAAGAGGCATAGTAATCTATGGCAAACTTCTATGCAGACGAACAGTTTCCAAAAAAAACCACTATTGCCTTACGCGCTCTCGGTCATGATGTATTAACTGTTCAGGAGGCTGGAAATGCCAACCAAAAAATTCCCGATGGAGATGTTTTAGTTTTTGCAACCCTTCAAAATCGAGCTGTTCTTACGCTCAATCGCTATGATTTTATCCGCCTGCACAAACAATCTTCCGAGCACTCAGGTATCATTGTTTGTAGTGAAAATACTAATTTTGAACGTCTAGCTGAGAAAATAGATCTAGCGGTTATCCCATTTATCGAC
>JAJAZF010000403.1 GCA_026785875.1 Chamaesiphon sp.
AGATGGCAAGATGTTCCCTCAGATCTAGGGACGACTAATTTTGCTTAGAATTAGAGATTGCTCGGTGAAGTAAGACGACTAACTCAGTCACTTGCTGACGACTGAAGTTTTGTAAGATCCCTTGTGCTGCACCGCGAACATTTACAGGAATGGTAATTTGAGCTATCACTACCACCGGAGCTACCGGAGCTACTGGAGCCGCAGTTATCGTCGCTTGTTGGAGATGAGCTGAAATAGTAATATCTCGATCTCGATTTGCGGCTAGTAAATCGCCCGCTTGTTTTAACTCGCGGATGACTAGTGGGGCTACAGCATTATAGGTGTTATGGTGATTGGCGATCGCTTGGGCGGTCACTGAGACAAGGGCTTGCCAATTGGTAGCATTAGCCTCTACTGTGACTAAAGATCGAGCGATATCGACTAATTGCTGGCGGTTAGCAGCATTATCACCCTGCTTAAATAGCACCAACATTTGTTGAAGTGCGGTGGTGACTGTTGCCACAATGTTAATTGGTGGAGCCATCACCGCAGTACCACCAACAGCCATATCTCTATTCACAGCAGGGACTGGGGCTTCTTTGGTGGTGTCATGAGTATGAGTATTGAGCATCTCTTCGAGATACTCTTGCAACTCTACAAAATTTGCGGCGGAGCCTGACAAGATCCCATCGACGATTTCTGGACGTAGGCTCGTCGTCGGAGAATTTGCCAATTCTTCAACTAGTGCTTTGAGCGCGTCATAACCTTTGAGAAATAGTGATTCCAATCTTCGATCGATCGGGACGGGATGATCGCGTAAAATTTTGAAGCAATCTTCTAACTTGTGAGCGGTTGCTTGAATGCCTTCAAACCCCAGCATGGCTGCACCGCCTTTGATCGAATGTGCAGCGCGAAACATTTCATTGACACGTTCTGCGTCGGAGATAACTTCTGCTAGATCTAATAATCCTTGTTCTACTGTCTCTAGATGTTCCTGTGCTTCTTCGATGAAGTAGTAAATAATCTGCTGCTTATTATCGTCCATTTTCCTGTTCCTACACAGATATTTGTGATATCTCAATTCAAAAAAGTTCAGATCTACTTTTTGATTAGTAGCTGAATAATAATCTGGCTTGAGTTGTTAGATTTTGTTGGCATTGGCTGTAGTCTGCCGCTCCAGTACAGTGTCTGAACAGAGAAATGCTATCTGTAGACAGTAAGCCACACTAGCGGTTATAAGTATATACCGTGAATTTAATAGATATATTATCCAAATAAAACGATCGACAACGAGTTCCTACATCAGCGGTAGAAGCGATTGTCTCATTCTTATTTTACCCACATTACTCGATGAAGATATCAAGATGTGAATTTATTACTTTCAGTCACGATCGCTGATGAGATCTTGCTGAAAATAGATCGGATTCATATTGGCTTTTGAATTGAATGTAAAATACTATCGGCACGATCGCCAGATCGACGAGATCGGCACGATCGACCCGAGTATAGAACTATCATTCCCACAAATACTCAAAAGCGATCGGATCTGCCGAGCAGATCTCCATAAAAAGAATCGTGCCTACATTTGACACCACTCGATCGTTGGCGGAGCCTTCTCTGCGGAGAATCAAGCGTAAAGTTATAATGAGCAAGTAGATCCAAAGCCCACCATTCTACTTTACTCATTCCGTACAGGCATCTCACCTGCTACGCTTTTGATATGAATTTTGCTCTTCAATACCCCATTTTCGGTTCAGAGATTCAGTGTCCCCATTGTCGGCAAACTATTCCCGCACTAACACTGACAGATACTTATTTATGCTCTCGACATGGGGCTTTTGAAGCAGATCCGCAAACTGGCGAACTGGTACATCTTCAATCCAGCCGACATTGGTGCCTATGGGAAAATGAGTGGTACCGCCAGCATACTCATCCTGATGGGATTCGGTTTGAGATTCATGATGCCTTAGATAAGCTCTATACTCAAGGCTACCGCGCTACCAAGGTAATTATTGCCGCTCGGTATCGCGAACTGATTGGTAGCTATCTCGTCGGTGTAGACTCTGGGAAAGATCGTCGCCATCACTCATGGACTGGAGAGACAGACACACCAGTTACACCGCGTCTTTTTGGTCTCCCTGTTGAATTTAGTCCTGAAGCCACCGCCGAACCCTGCTGGAAAACGATCAATTTCGATCTCGAAAAAGAACCAGGGATTCCGATTCAGTATCCTTATTTTCGGATGTCTCCTTAATTAGAGATTATGCTGCACCACATTTCCATTCGTACAGCCGATATCCATCGATCGATCGCCTTTTATGAGTGTCTGGGATTTACAGTCAGCGAGCGGTTTACTACTGGCTACACCCTCGCTTGTTGGCTCGAGGGCTTGAGTGGACGGTTGGAACTGATCCAAATTCCCGAACCTAAACCAGCTCCAGATGCTTTTGGCGACGAGCATTATGTCGGTTATTATCATCTTTCCTTCGATCTCACCGAGCTTGCGCCAGACTTGACTACCTGGATTGACAATCTGGCGACGATCTTTGCCGCAGCCGCTCAACCAGCACCGACGGTATTACTCGCTCCCGCCCAGCAAATTATCGGCGCAAATGTCTATGAAGTGGCTTTCCTCGCCGATCCAGATCGCCTACCACTAGAGTTTATTCACCGCAGTCGATCGGCTTTGTCTTCTAATTTGTAAACTAATGTAAAGATATAACGTCATAATGTTTTGACAGCTTGACAGTTTAAAAGCAGCAAGTTAGAGTAGTTACATACCCGGGTAAAGCAGTTGAAAATCGTATGGAAGACAAGCAAAAGGTCACTTTGTACCTGACGCCACAACTACATCGTCAGTTGAAAATTCGATCGGCAGTAGATGCTGATTCGATGTCTAACATCGTAGAAAAAGCTGTGGAATTCTATCTCAACCACTCCGATGTGGTAGATGGGGTCAAAATGAATGGTTCGACGCACCAAGTCTATAACTGTCCTGAATGCGAACATCCGGTCGTAATCAGAGATGGGGAAATGGTGGCTCTGGGGCAACAACCAGGGATACTGACAGAACGATCGAATTCACGTACGGACAAAGTAGGAGTTTCTCCTCACTCTCAAACGCAGCAAGACCTAGCGATCGCTGCTGGGTAAATTCTAAAAACTACTGTTAGAGTAGTCGATCGAGGCTAGCGTAGTCACCATCTTTAGAGGATAGAAACTCATGCAAGAAGAGCTAAGTATTCTAATTCAAGCTCAATATCCCCTCATCTACCTTGTCACCGCCGAGGAAGATCGCGCCGAAAAGGAAATCGCCGCAATCTCACAGATGAAACAGCAACCTCGGAAGTTGTATGTGTGGACATTGACTCATGGGATGGTGGAGCACGGACAAGCCCGTACGACCCAGCACAACACGATCTCACCCGAAGCGGCGATCGAATGGACGACCAGACACAAGGAACCAGCTATCTTTGTCTTCAAGGATTTACACCCTTTTAAAGATTCAGCAGCGGTAACTCGCTGGTTGCGGGATGCTATTGCTAGCTTCCAAGGTACTCAGAAAGTTATTATTCTGATGTCGCCAATCCAACAAATCCCGATCGAGCTAGAAAAAGAAGTAGTAGTTCTCGATTTCGCACTGCCTAGTTTGGGCGAACTCGATCGAGTCCTCTCTCACCAATTAGACAAAACTCGGCAAAATCGCCTCTCAAATGAAGGGCGAGAAAAACTCCTCAAAGCATCACTCGGACTAACCCAAGATGAAGCTGAGAAAGTTTACCGCAAAGCTCATGTCAAACGCGGCAAAATTACCGAAGCCGAAGTTGATATTGTTTTGTCTGAGAAAAAGCAACTGATCCGTCGCAATGGGATTCTCGAATTTATTGAAGAGGATGAAACCATCGACGCAGTTGGCGGCTTGGAAGAACTCAAAGGCTGGCTAGTTCAACGCTCTGGGGCTTTTAGCGAACGAGCGCGAACCTATGGATTGCCTCAACCCAAAGGGATGCTCATCCTAGGCGTACCTGGTTGTGGGAAGTCACTGATCGCCAAAACCACTTCTAGACTATGGGGTTTACCCCTGCTCAGACTAGATATGGGTCGAGTCTATGATGGCTCGATGGTAGGACGCTCTGAAGCCAACTTGCGCGGTGCCCTCAAGACTGCCGAGTCGATCTCTCCAGCGATTCTATTTATCGACGAACTAGATAAAGCCTTCTCTGGGGCAGGTTCGGGAGACTCTGACGGCGGTACATCCAGCCGCATCTTTGGTTCATTCCTGACTTGGATGCAGGAAAAAACCTCACCCATCTTTGTGATGGCAACAGCTAACCGGATTGAAAAACTGCCAGGTGAGTTCTTACGCAAAGGACGATTTGATGAAATCTTCTTTGTAGATCTACCCACGCAGTCCGAACGGGAAGCCGTATTCAGAATTCACTTGAGTAAGCGTAACCGAGATTTAGAACGCTTCGACCTAGAGCAACTGTCTAAAGTTGCCGATGGCTTCTCGGGAGCTGAAATAGAACAAGCTTTGATCGCCGCTATGTATGATGCTTTTGCTCAGAACCGCGAGTTCACGCAACTAGACATCATCGCCGCCATCAAGGCTACTCTGCCCCTCTCGCGGACAATGACAGAGCAGGTAACTGCTTTGCGAGATTGGGCAAGACAGCGAGCGCGTCCCGCCGCTGCCTCAGTCGCTGAATATCACCGACTGGAGTTTTAACCAAGCTTGCTCCGATGATCGGAGTCAAGGTGCTAGTGGATTCGATTGGGGTGCACAACAACCCGATCGACACTAGCGAGGAGACCAAACTCGATCGACTGACAAATTCGATCGATTGCCGTAACAGTTCAAGTTGTCGTTTCGCCCAACTCAATTATTAGAGGAAACCGATATGTCTCACTTTAGCACTCTCCGTACCAAAATCACTGACGCTGAAATTCTCAAAACTTCTCTGCGCGACCTTGGCATCAACGTCAAGACCGAAACAGACCTACGCGGCTACCAAGGCCAGCGCGTCCGGGCTGATATCGTCGCCATCTTGGAAGGTGAATACGATTTAGGTTGGTCCCGCAACAGCGATGGTTCCTTCGACCTTATCGCCGATCTCTGGGGCGTCGCCAAAAAGCACAACCAAACTGAGTTAATCAACTCAATCAACCAAAAGTACGCAGTTAACAAAACCTTATCTGAAGTACAACAACGTGGTGGTCTACAAAACGCCAATGTTACTCTGGTTCTTCAGTAGTAGTTACGCTGTACTTTCTCAGAAGAATGGGTCGATCCTAACTAGGATCGACCCATTTTTATCATTCTGAAGAAAGTTTTTAATGGATATCTAATGATTCTCCGCAAATTAATGGTATCGTTTTGTACTCAAATTGACAGAATGATGCCAGTGAAAATGGTGATATTATAGGAACAAAAAGTTTAAATAAATTCCCACTCATCATGCCGACAGTAGTTCGCAGAAGAAGAAAGCTTAGAGGTTGGAGAACGGTTGCTAGAATGCCGATCGCAACTAGCATTGACGATTTGTTCGATAGTCTAAAAGATATTCGCAAGCTCTCACCCACTTGGCAGGCTTGTATTCCACTGGCAGTAATGCTTGTGGGACTTTTTACTATAACTACCCATGCGGCAACCCCACCAACGCTTGAAAGTGTCGCTCAAGCAACTCAAGAATTGAAAGTCGGCATCGACACCATGTGGGTAATGGTGGCTGGGATGTTAGTTTTCTTCATGAATGCAGGTTTCTGCATGTTAGAGACAGGCTTTTGCCGCGAAAAAAATGCCGTTAACGTTCTATCTAAGAACTTAATCGTGTTTGCCCTGTCCACCATCGCCTTCTGGATTATCGGCTTTGGCTTAATGTTCGGCAAGACCAACGGGTTCATCGGCACCGAAGGACTCTTCCTGATTTCTGGTGCTGATAACAGTCCAGCAATCGGAGATGCTTACCAAGGTGCCTATTCTGCCCTAAATTGGACTGGAGTTCCGCTGCTTGCCAAGTTCTTCTTTCAACTGGTGTTTGCCGGAACCGCTGCAACCATTGTTTCCGGTGCAGTTGCCGAGCGGATTAAGTTTGTTGACTTCCTAGTTTTTAGTGTGCTGCTGGTTGGATTTGTTTATCCGATTACAGGTAACTGGATCTGGGGTGGTGGCTGGTTGGCAGGCATGGGCTTTTTCGATTTTGCTGGTTCCACAGTGGTTCACTCCGTTGGCGGTTGGGCGGCACTGATGGGTGCGTTTTTCTTAGGGCCTCGGATTGGTAAGTACAATCCCGATGGGTCTTCAGTCGCCATGCCGGGTCACAATATGAGCATCGCCACGTTGGGTGCTTTGATTCTCTGGTTAGGCTGGTTCGGATTTAATCCTGGTTCGACAATGGCTGTAGGCAATGGTTCATTAATCGCTCACATTGCGATTACCACCAATACGGCGGGTGCTTTTGGTGCAATTTCGGCAATGATTACTGCTTGGATCGTACTAGGCAAACCCGATCTCTCGATGATCGTTAACGGTCTACTGGCTGGGCTAGTCGCAGTTACGGCATCTTGTGCTTTTATTGGCGTGGTTCCGGCTGCCATCATCGGCACCATCGGCGGCATTATAGTCGTCTTTGCCGTCATCTTCTTTGACAAGATCGGGATTGACGATCCAGTGGGTGCAGTCTCAGTTCACTTAATCAATGGGGTCTGGGGTACTCTGGCTGTAGGCTTATTTGCGGTTGGTCCGAGTAAGGCTCCAGATGCGTTGTACGCTGCGGGGCCTGCGGCGGGGCTATTTATGGGTGGGGGCATCAACCAACTCTGGATTCAGTTTCTAGGGGTGATTACCGTCGGTGGGTTCACAGTGCTGTTGTCTTCGATTATCTGGATTGTCCTCAAAGCAACAATGGGCATTCGAGTCACCGAAGAAGAGGAGCGGATTGGGTTAGATATCAGCGAACATGGGATGGAAGCTTACAGCAGTTTCTCGAATGACACCAGCAGTCTGGTTAGAAGTAAATCTTCCACTTTAAGAGATATTTCTTAAAGTAACTTGTAGCGTAATCCTGGCATTTTCTGCCAGGGATGCCAGTACGCCGTAGGTTGGTTGAAAGGCGATCGTAACCGCTTAGGAATCTAGACCGATAATTCAGGGCAACCGCACATGTTTCGTAACAATTACTAAGAGCTAGGAGGTGACTATCTTCAAAGCACTAAGCGCAGAACCAATTTCGATCTGGTTTTTGAGTTCCATTCCGGCTGGAG
This sequence comes from Chamaesiphon sp., assembly GCA_026785875.1. Lineage (GTDB taxonomy): Bacteria > Cyanobacteriota > Cyanobacteriia > Cyanobacteriales > Chamaesiphonaceae > Chamaesiphon. The sequence goes on from JAJAZF010000403.1 coordinate 7,243, forward strand.
TTGCTACTTGTCGATCGAGCCTTGTGGCAATGATTACAGCGGCTAACA
>JAJAZF010000404.1 GCA_026785875.1 Chamaesiphon sp.
ATTATTGCATGAAGAATTGCGCCGCTTGGGTTCGATTATTATTGGCAAGGCTGACTATCATGCCGTCCCCGCAGGTGGCGCATTAGCAGTCGATCGCGGCAAGTTTAGTCACGATTTGACCGAAACATTGGCAAACCATCCCCTCGTCGAATTTCGCCGCGATACAGTACCCGAAATCCCCCGCGATGGGATTGTAGTTTTAGCCACTGGGCCGTTGACAGCTCCCGCTCTAGCCGAGGATATCCAAAGATTGGCAGGGATGGAGTATCTCAACTTCTTTGATGCGGCGAGTCCGATTATTGTTGGGGACTCGATCGATAAAGAAGTCGCTTTCTTTGCCTCCCGCTACGACAAAGGCGAAGCAGCTTACCTGAATTGCCCGATGAATAAGGAGCAATATCTCCACTTTCAGCAAGAACTGTGCAACGCCGAGCAAGCCGAATTAAAAGATTTCGATCGCGAGACTGCCAAGTTCTTTGAAGCCTGTCTGCCGATCGAGGAATTAGCCCAACGCGGCGAGGAAACCATGCGTTATGGTCCCCTCAAGCCTGTCGGCTTGTTCGACGGTCGCAGAGGCGATTTCAAAGCACCTGAGAACCAAATTCATCGCCCTTACGCCGTCATCCAACTGCGTCAGGAAGATAAAGCCGGACAACTGTGGAATATGGTGGGTTTTCAGACCAATTTGAAGTGGGGCGAACAAAAGCGGATCTTCTCGATGATTCCTGGCTTGGAAAATGCCGAATTCGTGCGCTTGGGAGTGATGCACCGCAATACTTTTATCAACTCGCCGAAATTACTATCTTCTTCACTTCAATTCCACAGTCGGAGCAACCTATTAGCAGCAGGACAAATCATCGGTACCGAAGGTTATACAGCGGCGGCGGCTGGTGGTTGGTTAGCGGGGACAAATGCAGCACGATTATTCTTGGGACAAAAACCGATTACGATGCCGCGTGTGACAATGATGGGTTCGCTCTTTGATTTTATCAGCACAGCCGAACCTAAGTACTTCCAGCCGATGCCCCCAAACTTTGGAATTTTCCAAGAGTTGCCAACTAAAATTAAGAACAAGCAAGAGCGGTATGGAGCCTACCGCGATCGATCTCTCAGTGCGATCGATGAACTGATCGCCGAGCATTTAGCCCCGAAATATGCCTATAGCTAGATCGAGATTGTTAAAGAATGTGCGAGTCGAATTAAGAGTAAGTTTTTTGCGGTGGATGCGATCGATCGTCGTGACGGTTGTAAAAGAATTGTGGAAATTGGCGATGGACAAGTTTCAGGGTTGGTTGGCTGGAGTATCGATCGATTTACCAGTTTGTGGGTTGAATCATCTCCCTGACACGATCGATGTTACCAAACAGTAGGGGTTTAGAGCCTCCTGCCTTTAGGCAGATAGTTGTTAAGAGGGAGTTTAAATCTCCCACTTAACAACTTCGCTATCAACTGTCAACTGTCAACTGTCAACTGTTTACTGATTCTGTGCTTGACGATCGATCGCTTGCTGACCTTCGCTAGAGGTGACAAATCCCAAAAATGCCTTGACGGCATCACTGGGTTGACCTTTATAGACGTAGGATAGGGTGCGTTGGTAGGGATAGTTGGCGGCTTCGGGTGCAATCCCATCAATGGCGATCGCGCGGACTGTAGACTGTTTGGCAACCTGAGCAAACGTCGCGTAGCCGATACCGTCAGCACCCAAAGCTTGCAATAGCGGTGTCGTCGCATCTCGCGCCAAAACCTTGAAGTTACCGCCGGAACCAAAGCTTTTACCCTTCAATCCGATCTCTTGAAAAGCTTGGTGGGTGCCACTATTGGCAGGTCGTAAAATCGGTCGAATGGGTAGAGCTTTCCCGCCGACTTGCGACCAATTATTCACTTCACCAGTAAATATTTTAGTGATTTGGTCGGAGGTTAAGCCCGTACGGAGAGCGTTATTATTGCCAACGACGAGCGCGATTTTGTCTTGACTGACGATTGGCACTGAGACTAAGCCTTGACTTTGTTCGGCAGCCGTCAGTGTGCGGGAAATCCCCGTCAGGTCGATCGCCCCAGCGGCGAGGTCGGTCAAGCCTTGGCTAGAACTAGAGGCTTGAGGGATGGCGCGAACGCCCTGAAATTTTTGCTCGAAGGCGATTTTGAGAGCCTGATTGACTTGTGCCAAGCTGGTGGAACCACCAATTTTCAGGATCGTGCCAGCCGGAACTGCCTTCGGTGCCTCAAATGCTACTTTGGGTTGTGAGTTTGGGCGATCGCCATTGTTATTATCGATCGACACAGGCAATTTGGCAGCCCGATCGCCGAAGACAGAGTAGCCGATCGCACCTAGAGCCAATACTCCAGCGATATAGACGATTGGTGGTGGACTGTTTTTGGAACTACTCATAAATCTAATTAGGGGGTTCAGCACCACTGTTTTTCAATTTTGCCAGTCGCTCATTGACTTTAGCTTGGATTTGGGCATCACGATCTTCATCGGTTAGTGTCGATCGATTGAGCGAAATATCCGCAACCAGCCTTTGCTGCATTTCATATTCGGTGGCTTGGAGTTGAGCATTTTCCAAGGTGGATTTGGCGGAACCACCATCGAATTCATCATTCGCCCTGGCAATTTCCTGCAAGGCAAGATTGACACGGGACAGATCGCGGGTGTTCTGAATTTCGGTGCGGTAGCGTGCGACTTCTAACTGTTCTTGAGTCAGGCGATTTTGCGAACTAATCAAGACTGCTTCAGCTCGATCGACTTGGGTATGAAGTTGCGCGAGTATTGTTTCCTGTTGAATGACTTGCGCCAATGTCAGCCGTGCATCTCGATCGCGCCCTTTATTAGCAGCGATCTGTGCCACTTGCTCCAAGGCTTGGATCTCTTGCCTCTTCGTCTCATATTCAGCTTGCAAATCTTGGTAGGAAGTTGCTTGCTGGGCGACAGCCGCCGACAGACTGGCAACCGATTGGGACATCTGAGCCAGAGCGCGTTCGGCGATCGCCAATGTGTCCGCTTGATTCGGCGGCGCGACTGGGGGTGTTTTGCCCCACAACCAATCCCAGCCATCGGTGACGACTCGCCCTGCTCGATCGCCCATCAACCAGTTTACAAAGTTTTGACCTTTCATCTGTCTGGATTTAGAAGCTGAGTGAGTTTAGCCCGATTATAGCGCAGTGGCAGGTTAACAGCTTTGGAGATTTAGATCTTGTACTCGATCCTACTCCCCGATCTGTGACAAATTAGATAGTCAATGGTGGCTCGGCAACTCATCAATCAAGTAGGAAACGAGTAGCTCAAACAGGATCGCAGCATGATGAAAATTGCCGCACTGAGCGCAGTCGCGATCGGAATTGTCACAATCCAAGCTAGCCCGATCGATTTGAGCGTATCTAGACTGATCGATCGCCAATTTTTCACCGCACCTACTCCAACGACAGCACCCACTAAAGCATGAGAAGTCGAGACGGGTAGCCCCTGACTCGAAGCAATCAAAATCGTGGCTGCGGTGGCGAGTTCTGCGGCAAATCCGCTACTCGGTTCGAGCTTGATAATCCCTTCACCAATGGTAGCGATGACTTGTTTGCCCCAAATGGCTAAACCGACAACAATTCCGACTCCGCCGATTACCAGCACCCACAAGGGGATTTCTAGACTGGATTGGGGGACGGTACCAGTACGTTGAATATACAAGATCGTCGCTAACGGCGCGATCGCATTGCCCACATCGTTGGAACCGTGAGCAAATGCCACACAGCAAGCACTTAGCAATTGAAATCTTGCTAATTGACGCTCGACAACTGCTTGGACTTCTGCGGACTTCACACCTATCTCATTCCTTAGTCGTCGCCAGCCTACCAGCGTAATCGAGAGCGCGGCAATCCCACCTAAACCTAGGGAAAAATCATGACGGGGAACA
>JAJAZF010000405.1 GCA_026785875.1 Chamaesiphon sp.
AGTTACTAGTTACCATTACAGTCCAGGAATATTTAGTCCGCTGGTGAGTAGTTCCATCCGTTCGCGCATGGTGGCGGTGGATTTATCGTACGCATCCATCATGGCATCGAGAACTAGTTGGGAGAGTTCTTCTGGATTCTTACCAGCAGCATCAGCTCCGATATTAACTCGGCGAGGTTCTTGATTACCGCTCAAAACCACTGTGACACCACCTGCTTGTCCTTCGATTTCCATTTGCTCCAGTTCTTCTTGGAGCTTCTTGGCATCTTCTTGTACTTGTTGGGCTTTCTTAAAGGCATCTGCAAGTTCTTTCATCTTGCCGAGACCGAAACCACCAAATCCTTGTCCTTTAGTCATAATCTTTTAAGTTTTAGTCAATCTAGACAATATCCCATCTTACTGGAGTCAGGGAATTCGAGGGTGAGGGTATCCGTCAGTTATTCATTCACATCAATTGGGTTTAGATAGACAAAAAATATCGAGACGATACTAATTGTGCTAATTTAACCGATCTTCAGCTTACCGATCGCGGAGCCTACTTATTTATCTTACCCAAATAGAGCCGATCGGTTAGAACGATCGATAAATCGCTCGGCTACATTTAGCAAAGGGAAGGCAGAAGGGCTGTTAAAGCCTGATATCTAACCCTCGATCCCTAATTTAGAATTCGCCCAGCATTTTAACTTCTGGTTCGAGTTCGATCGAGTATCTGGCTTTAACCTTGCTTTGGACGTAGTAAATTAATTCCCTAATGTCACTAGCTGTAGCATCTTTGCTGTTGATGATAAAATTAGCGTGGAGAGTTGAGACTTCAGCATCCCCAATTTTGAAGCCTTTTAGTCCCACGTTTTCGATTAGTACTGCTGCATACTCAGGGGTAGGATTGCGAAATACGCTACCACAGCTAGGTCTGTCGTAGGGTTGTTTGCTATGGCGTTTTTCCAAATCGCGGTAGGTACGGGCTTGGATCTCTCCAGGATCGCTTGCTGCTTGCAATTTTAATTTTGCACTGATGACAATTTGCGAACTACTTTGGAGATTGGATGTTCGATAACTGTAGCCCAAGTCCAGAGCGGTGAGTGTCTCGATCGATCCGTCTAGATTTAGCACGTCAGCACTGACCAAAATCTCTTGAATACTATGACCGTGCGCCCCAGCATTCATCACCACAGCACCGCCGAGAGTGCCTGGTATTCCCGCCGCCCACTCCATTCCACCCCAACCCCTACGAGCAGCTTGCCAAGCTATGCTGGCGACCATTTTGCCTGCATCTGCGACGATCGATCGAGTCTCATGATCAAATTGGGTAGTCACATGGCGCAGATGGCGGGTACAAATTACTAGCCCTGCTAAACCTCGATCGCTAATTAATAAATTCGAGCCAGCTCCGATGATGGTAATTAGTAAATCGTTTAGCCTCGCCCAAGCCAAACCACTCTGTGTCTCAGCGATAGTGCGGGGTTCTAAATACCACTGCGCCGCTCCACCTACTTTCCACGTTGTCAAACCTTTAAGCGATACGTTCGACCTAATTTGGCAAACGGTAGGGATGTCCAAATCTCGATCGGTATTACTAGCAACTTCCACTGAATGCTGAACCTGATTATTTATAACGGGCGAACGATCTTGGGATGTCATAGAAAGAAAGGTAGGTGATTAAGTCACTAGCAACAAGAAATCGGCGGGATATTTAGAAAGCTCTATGCTACTGGATCGAGCTGATTTTATTTGTCAAAAACTGAATTATGCACAACAAGTTAGCACTGATAATACACTAAACATTGGATATTAGGCTACAGATCCCGATCGGCTTGGATTGGTAGCAGTTCGATAAAACTCCACCACATCAGGAATAATCTGATTGAGATTACCTGCACCCAGGAACAAGCAAATGTCACCTGGCTGGAGATTGTGAGTGAGAAATTGGGATACAGCATCGAGCGTAGGTTCAAAGCGGACATTCGGATGATAATGACCGATCTGGGCTACTACTTTTTCGCCGCTAATGGCTCCAGTATTTGCTTCACCTGCACTATAAATATCTGTGATGATTACCAAGTCAGCATCTGTAAAAGATTGGGCAAACTCAGCCAGAAACTCTAGTGTGCGGCTATATCGATGGGGCTGAAAGATGGCTACAACCCGACGCTCGGCACCTACTCGCAGCCTAGCAGCACTGAGTGTGACCAGGATCTCACTGGGATGGTGAGCGTAGTCATCGATAAAGGTAATGTCATTCTGGTATCCTCGAAGTTCAAAGCGTCGTTTGGCACCATTGAACCCAGCTAAACCAGAGGCGATCGATCGAAAGTCTAAGCCAATCTTCCGACCTACCGCAATCGCTGCTAGAGCATTACTCAAGTTGTGCTTTCCCAACACCCCTAATTTTAGTGTTCCCAATAATTCACCGGATTCATATATTTGGGCTGAAGTTCCGGCACAATGATAGTCGATTGCCTCGGCTGTATAATCTGCAAGCTGTCCTGGCTCGACACTATAAGAAATTGTCGGTTTAATCCGATCGCGGACGATCTCACAATCTACCGAGCCGATCGTCACTTGACATTGTTGACTAAATGTAGTAAAAGTGTCAATTACCTGCTCCAGACTCTTGTAATGATCGGGATGATCCAGCTCAATATTTGTAATCACCCCAATTTTAGGTGCATGTTTGACAAGTGAGCCGTCAGACTCATCGACTTCCGCCACAAAATACTCGCTGTTCCCAACTCTGGCATTCCCATCCCAAGCTGTAACTTCCCCGCCGACAACGATCGTTGGATCGACTCCAGCAGTCACCAACATATAACCGATCGCGCTGCTAGTTGTCGTTTTGCCGTGGGTACCCGCAACGCCGATACTCGTGTATTCGGCGATCATTGCCGCGAGTACATCCGATCGATGGAAGATCGGACACCCTAGTTCCAAAGCGGCGGTAAGTTCGCCATTAGTTTTACCGATCGCTGTCGAGCAAATGATTTGAGGAGTTTGCCCCGATGGGTGGTTGTGAAAAAAATCTAAATTACTAGCATCCTGCTTCAAAAAAATGTGTGCGCCTTCTGCTGCCAACTTTTGAGTAATATTAGTCGATTTCAAATCGGAACCAGAAACAGGCAATCCGCGTCTTGCTAAAACATAAGCAAGCCCTGACATCCCAATTCCCCCAATGCCGATAAAATGAATCGGACGACCGCCAAAATCAACAGAATTACCCATAATATTTCCTCCCCAGCCAGATAGAGCAAGCCTTAACAATAGGCGTTATCATACCAATAATCGTTTGTTTTCGATCTAAATTCGTTAGCATCTCATCGCCTGTAACGAAACCGAACTTTTGATAGAATCGAGTTAACTATACCAAATTTCCCCAAATAGTCTAGATCTTTAGATAAAGTTACATTCTATTAGTACTAAAAAGCTAGCTGTGAGCTGGGAGTAAGAGCGATATTGGCGCGGGTATCTCGATTCTCGTTCCGTAATGCCAAGGCAAGGCTCCGCCAACGAGTCGATTACTTGGACACTCACGCTAGTCAATAGTAAAATAGATACATGAGCGAGAAAGAAAAATCTGACAGTATCAAAATTGTTGCCGACAATCGGCAAGCACGGTTCCTCTATGAAATCCTCGAAACTTACGAAGCGGGGATCGAGTTACTAGGGACGGAAGTAAAATCTATTCGTGAGGGTAAAGCTAACCTGCGCGATGGTTATGGTTTGTTGCGCCAAGGACAGATCTGGCTACTCAATGCCCATGTTTCACCCCACACCGCCACCGGATCGTATTTTAACCACGAACCCACCCGCACCCGCCGACTGCTAATGCACAAGCAGGAGATTCGCAAGCTCACTGGTAAAGTGGAGCAGCAGGGTTTGACACTGGTGCCGTTGAAGATGTATCTCAAACGGGGTAAAGTCAAAGTCACGATCGCCCTAGTCAAAGGTAAGAAACTCCACGACAAGCGCGACGATCTCAAGAAGAGAGATGATAAACGCGATATGGATCGAGCAATGAAACGGGGTTAGAGCATCAAAATTGGGGTGGGGGCAATTCATGAATTGCCCTTACTTTTCAAAATATCCGATTAAAATTTAATACCAATCGGCGATCGCTAATCCTGGAATTCGCGAAAACTCACTCACATTATGAGTTACTAAAGTAGCTTGAAGTGAGACTGCGGTTCCAATTAATATATCCATTGGGCCGATTGGGGTACCTTGTTGCTCCAACTGAGCACGAATTGTCGCCGCAGCAATAGCCATATCACAATCGAAATCAACCTGATGAACCTTATTTAAAAGTTGCTGAAGTTGTTGGATGCGTTTTGATGGCGAATTCGATTTAGCAATACCAACTTGCAACTCAAAAACAACGATTGTCGAGATGATAATTTCTTGTGGTGGCGTACTCGCAAGGTTTTGAGCAACTTGCCCTTGCCCTTTAAAATAATAAATTAGTGTGTTTGTATCTAAAACATACATTTACAGAATTTCCCGCTCGGCATCTACAAATCCTGACCGAATCTCTGTCAAAGAAGGAAAATCTTCGGACCATGCTCCAGCCAGAGAGTGAACGATTTCGCTCCAAACGATTTGCTCCTCTGGCGTTAAATTTAATGGAGACGGTGACTTGGATCGATCGCTCCAAGCCACTGGACGATCGCTTGTCGCTGTAAACACAATTGTTGCTTCAACAGTGGTATTTTTTAGATCCTCAGGCATTTGCACTCGCAACATCCCATCATCATCAACTTGCGCTGTCAATTGAATAGTTTGCATAATTTAATCCTTACATGTCTAAACTCAATTTTACCATTCAGTCTAACCACCCGTAGAGGCGGCTAGTTCGGCTAAACGCTCTTGTTGGTCTTGGGAGATACAACTTTGAATTACCTCCTCTAGATCGCCAGATAGCACCTTCTCCAGACCGAAATTATGTCCTAACCGATGGTCGGTAGCGCGGTTGTCCTTATAATTATAAGTGCGAATTTTTTCCGATCGAGATCCGGTGCCGACTTGCGAGCGACGCATTGAAGTTACTTCTTCTTGTTGTTCGCGCAGTTTGATATCGTACAATTTCGCCCGTAAGATTTGCATGGCGCGTTCTTTATTCTGCCGTTGCGATCGTTCTTCGGTACAAAAGATCCGAATTCCCGTCGGTTTGTGGAATAGATCGGCGGCGGTTTCTACCTTGTTGACGTTTTGTCCACCAGCACCACCCGATCGAGCGGTACTCATTTCGATATCCTTAGGATCGATAAAG
>JAJAZF010000406.1 GCA_026785875.1 Chamaesiphon sp.
AGCGGTGCTTCATTCCGAAAACTAAATCCGCGTTCTGCAAGATCTAATTGCACGGAACTAACGCCTAAATCGGCAATAATTCCGTCGAATGTCTGCTCCAACGGTTGGTAGTCAGCATAGTTACCATGCCAAAATTGGACGTGTCCAGATGCTGAAAGTCTTGCTTTTGCAGCATCTAAAGCTTGCAAATCTCGATCGAGTGCCACCAATCTCACATCCGGCGCGGCTTGTAAAATTAGTTCGCTATGTCCCCCACCGCCGACTGTGGCATCCAAATAACAGCCACCTGCAATCACTCCTAAACCAGCGACTATTTCCTGGCTTAATACTGGAATATGCAAAAAGTTGGCATCCATTTTTTACTTCTAAAACTATGCAAAAAGAGGCTAGACAATTGACTGCCTAACCTCTTTTTACTAAATATTGTCTAAGTAGCCCTAAGGGAAATCGAATCCCTGTCGCCTCCGTGAAAGGGAGGTGTCCTAGGCCTCTAGACGATAGGGCCTTGCCTCAGACACTTATCAATATACGAGATATTCAAATCGATGTCAATACCTAAATGATATTTTTTTTCGAGCGGATGTTTTGGTGATTTCTCCGATTCGCAGGTGGATCGATCTATGATGGGGGTTCAGATCTGATTCTCGTTCCGAGCTTTGCCAACGCAAACTATGACTACTACTTATCAGCAGCCCGCTACTGTAGCTACGCCATTACCATTTCTCCGCAGCGAACTCACTCGTCTCCAAGCGTATACGCCCCATCCTGGGGGTACTGAGGAACCATCTGTCGAGATCGATCGATTAGATACAAATGAGAGTCCCTATGATTTGCCTGTGGTTCTCAAGCAAGAATTGGCTCAGATCTGGGAATTGTCGATCGAGAGCAATCGTTATCCAGATGGCGGACACAATCGCCTCAAAGCCGCGATCGCCAGCTATGTGATGGAATCATCAGCCCTAAATCAGGCTCCCATCCTGCCTAGCCAGATTAGCGTCGGGAATGGCTCGGATGAGTTATTGCGATCGATTCTGATTGCGACTTGTGTGGGTGGTGCGGGAAGTATCATGGTTGCTGGGCCAACTTTTAGCATGTATGGTATCCTAGCGCAAACTCTAGGAATACCTGTAGTCAGTGTCGCTCGATCGGTTGTGAATTTTGAAGTGGATTTAGATGCTGCTCGCAGTGCTACTCGCGATCGACAAATACCGATTAGAGTAGTGTTTATGGTACATCCCAATTCGCCAACGGGTAATGCGCTCACAGCAGCGGAATTAGACTGGATGCGAAGTTTACCAACAGATATTTTGGTGGTAATTGATGAGGCTTATTTTGAGTTTAGCCAGCAGACAGTGGTATCAGAATTAGCCCAGCATCCGAATTGGATCGTCTTACGGACATTCTCCAAAGCTTTGCGATTGGCTGCTCATCGAGTGGGTTATGCTGTCGGACATCCCCAATTAATCGCTACTTTAGAACAGGTAAGATTACCTTACAATTTGCCGAGTATTTCCCTCGCCGCCGCAGAGTTAGTCTTACAGCACCGCCAGTCGCTACTAGCCACAATTCCTGAGACAATCAGCGAGCGCGATCGACTATTTACAGCACTCACCAAAATTGCTAATCTCCAAGTATGGTCGAGTGATGCTAATTTTATTTATGCTCGGATTAAAGGGGCGAATCCAGATCTAGCAATGACTGAACTAGTAGCACAGTTAAAAATTCAGGGGACATCGATCCGCCATACTGGGGGAGGATTGCGGATTTCGATCGGTACTCCTGCTGAAAACGAGCGAACTATGCTCAGAATCAGTCAGCTATCTACCTAAGTCTTCATTCAGTTGACAGTTGACAGCGATTCGCCGTACATAGGGTTCCCCGTAAGCGCAAAGCGCAGGCTCTGCCAACGCGCAGCGGATCGCAGAGAGGGTTTAGCGAAAAGTGCTGATGGGCGGGGAACCCGCCCAATGTTCTTGGGGTTTCCCAACTGGGCGGGGAACCCGACCAGACAAGTAAAGC
>JAJAZF010000407.1 GCA_026785875.1 Chamaesiphon sp.
ATTAAATCCTAGCAACTTAACTAGAATCAGTAGATACTCGTTAGACTACTTATTATTGTATCGATCAAACAATACTTGTCTGTAGCTTGTGTATCTATATCTCTAAATTATTTCAACGATTTTTGATCGATCTTGCCTGCCCTTAAATACTACATATCCACCGACTCACTATACATGGAAGCTTTTAGCCCCACCCCGCCAACTTGGACAGAACTCGCAACTCACGCCCAAGGATTTTGTTGCCCCACTTGTAGCTCTAGCTCTACTGCTGCTACCGCCGCCTGGATCAATCGCCGTTCGCCAATCTTGCTCGAAAACCGCAAACGCAAATGGCAAGAATTTTACAACTGTGAATGTGGCACCGCTTGGTGGGGATGGAGTGATGACCGCACCCCTAATGAATTTGCCGATCGAGTTCCCTATAATGGTGGAGACAGCGATCCTGATTTTGATAGCTTTTTTGGTTATTTTTGAATTGGTGGATAGTGGATGGTGGATAGTGAATGGTGGATTAATTGTAATCTCCGACACTCCCAATCTCCTAGACTCCCCACATCCCCAATCTCCCACATACCCCACATTCCCGAACAATGAATTGGCAAGAAATCTCTGGTAACTGGGTTTACATCCCCCGTCAGCCTCGTGCGGTGGTTCACTTTTTAGGTGGTGCATTTGTGGCGGCGGCTCCACATATTACTTATCGGCTGTTGCTGGAAGATTTGGCACAGCAGGGGTATGTCATTATTGCAACACCATTTATCAATACATTCGATCATCGATCAATCGCCAGTGATGTTTACAATAGCTTTGAAGACACTTTAGAATTGCTGCAAGACAGGCGGTATTTGCCCAAAGATGATTTGCCAATCTATGGGGTAGGACACAGCATGGGCTGTAAACTGCAACTGATGATCGGTAGTATGTATGATGTCAATCGTGATGGCAATATTCTGATCTCATTCAATAACTTCTCAGCCCGTGATGCTGTTCCGTTGATGGGTCAAATGCCCCAAGAAATTAATCTAGAATTCTCACCTAGTCCCCAAGAAACCCTCGCTCTAATTGCTGATTATTATGATGTGCGGCGTAATCTAATTATTAAGTTTAGTAACGATACGATCGATCAATCCTATACTCTGGGTCAAACTCTCAAAAGTATCGATCCCAAAATGGTTTCGACTCAGATTATCAAAGGTAGTCACCTGACTCCCTTGGGACAGGATTTCCAAGTCCAACTTTCACCCCAATTTTTCACCCCATTTGATGCCATCGGTCAATGGATCAAGCAAGAAGTGCATCGCGACTTGCACCAACTCAAGCGCGAGATGTTGCACTGGCTCGATCCTGTCGCGATTAGATAGTTAATCTACGACCATTGGAAACATGACGCACAGAATTGTCGTCAGAGCTGCTATTGTCAAAAAATATTTAAAATTACTTCATGATTAAACCATTGGTTTTACTCTCTTTGAATCTAGGTATTGCCTTAGGATTCAATCAGCAAGCACCCTTAAGGTTAACGGCTGAACCTGCTGCAAATATCCAAGCCGACCAGAGTACTGCCGATTACCCTCAAAGTCCAGTAGGCTTTGATGACCAACTGTGGGGTAAATCTGGTGACAAAGCGGCTATGCTCAAATCGATCGATAATAGCCTCCGCTATCTAGAGACACCCGCAGCTACTAGAGCATATCAAAACTATGGTGTACAGGGGATTAGTCGCGATCAAGTCAAGCGTTCCCTGGTCAGATTTCGCCAACTAGTCACCACCAATACTTCCGCCGCAAAACTCCAAGCAGCAGTCAAAAAAGAATTTACCTTCTATCAGTCAGTCGGCAAAGATAATAAAGGTACCGTCACCTTTACAGGCTACTACGAACCAATTTATCAAGCTAGTCGCAAGCAGACGGCTGAATATAAGTACCCAATCTACAAACTACCTGCTGATTTTAGTAATTGGCGCGATCCTCAGCCCGAACGGGTGATGCTAGAGGGCACAGATGGTCTCCAAGGCGCGACTGGGCCATTGGCTGGGAATGAGATCTTTTGGATGAAAGATCGATTTGAGGTGATCCTGGTACAGATTCAGGGTTCTGCCGAACTCAATCTCACCGATGGTACTAAAACCACCGTCGGCTTCGCTGGCGGCTCCAATTTTGCCTACAGCAGCATCGGCAAAGAACTCGCCAAAGATGGCAAAGTCACTCAGAGCCAGCTCACACTTCCAGGCATTATCGGCTATTTCCGTAATAACCCCAAAGAATTAGACGTTTATATTCCTCGTTACAAACGCTTTGTTTTCATGAAGGAAACCTTCAACGGCGAAGCAATGGGTAGTATTAATGTCCCAGTTACGCCCGATCGATCGATCGCCACAGACAAGTCGATGATGCCTCCAGGCGCACTGGCTCTGGTTCACACCAAATTACCATACGCCAGCGGTCGATCAATTCAACAAAAATGGTGAGTCGTTATGTCCTCGATCAAGATACAGGTAGTGCCATTACTGGTCCTGGTCGGGTAGATTATTTTATGGGCACTGGTAAGACTGCTGGAGATCGAGCTGGTGTCACAGGTGGCCCTGGGTATCTCTATTATTTATTGTTGAAGAGCTAGGGGTTTGGTGAATGGTGAATGGTGGATGGTGGATGGTGGATGGTGGATGTTAAATTTTAGTGATTTAGCGAATATTGATTCTTCAAACATCTTAATTTAGATGTGTTGGCAGATATTTATTTTTATACAGTGGCGCAAACAGCGTCAACGGAAAAATTGTGAGCGATTTTAGATGCCTGTCTCGCAGCGGGGCGATTGCTTCACTGTTGCTGTTATTAAGTTCTACTCCCATTTTTGCAGCTTTTCCACGTCCGACTAATAGTCAAAATGGGATGGTGACATCCGCTCATCCGCTGGCGACTGAGGCGGGGGTAGAGATCCTCAAGCGGGGGGGTAATGCGATCGATGCAGCCGTAGCCACTACCTTGGCGATTTCAGTTGTCGAACCCTTCTCAGCAGGGATTGGGGGTGGGGGTTTCCTGCTAACCAAGATGGGTAAAGACATCAAATCCCTAGATTTTCGCGAACGCGCACCGCTGACAGCATCCCGAAATATGTATCTAGATGCCCAGGGGAAAGTGCGTCCAAATGCTAGTCTCGAAGGACATCTAGCGGCGGGGGTACCAGGGACGATCGCCGGACTAGCAGCAGCACACAAGCAATATGGTAAATTACCCTGGCGGACGGTAGTAGCTCCAGCAATTAAACTCGCCCGAGAGGGGTTTAATGTGAGCGAAATCTATACCGAGCAAGCCAAATCGAAACAGAAACTATTAGCTAGTAATCCGGCGGCGCGAGAGATTTTTACGCGCAATGGACAACCTTTACAACCAGGCGATCGATTAATTCAACGGGATTTAGCACGGACATTAATCGCGGTGGCGCGTAATCCCCAGAACTTTTATACCGGATCGATCGCCAGTGCGATCGATCGCGATATGCGCCAGCACAAGGGCTTAATTACCCTTGCAGATCTCAAATCCTATCAACCCAAGTGGCGAGAGCCTGTGTGCGGCAAATTCCGCCAATACAACGTCTGTTCGATGGCTCCACCATCCTCTGGGGGGGTCCATTTATTGCAAATATTAAATACGATCGGTAGTACCGATTTAGCTACTCTGGGTTGGCATAGTCCCGACGCGCTGCATCTGCTGATTGAGTCGATGCGAATCGCTTATGCAGATCGATCGGAATACCTCGGCGATCCTGATTTTAATCGAATACCTGTATCAGCGTTGACTAATCCTGCCTATGGAAATAAACGCCGTCAGGAAATTAATCTCGATCGAGCGCGTCCTTCCACTACAGTACAACCAGCCAAACCAGAGCTGTTAAAACAATTCGATCGATCTCCTGTCGGAGTATCCGAGCGAGGTACCCAACCCCCCACAGTTACCCAGCCAGCGACACCACGAGCTGAATCGCTCGAAACTAGTCACCTGACGATTGTCGATCGAGATCGAAATGTTGTCAGCCTGACTTTTACTGTCAATTATCGATTTGGGGCGGGGGTAGTAGTACCAGGGACGGGGATTTTATTAAACGACGAAATGGACGATTTTGCCATCGCCCCAGGTGTCCCCAATGTCTTTGGATTAGTCGGTGGTGAGAAAAACTCGATCGCACCTGGGAAGACACCACTATCGAGTATGACACCAACGATCGTCACTGAAAATGGTCGATTCCGGTTGGCGATCGGCGCACCTGGAGGAAGTACGATTATCACTACCGTCCTGCAAATCTTGCTCAATGTCCTGGAGTACAAAATGGATGTCGGTGCAGCCGTAGCGGCGGGGAGAATTCACCACCAATGGCTACCAGATCGAGTGAATGTCGATCCGTGGGGCTTCGATCCTGCCACACTCGCCGAATTACGCCGCCGAGGACATCAGATCGAAGCCCGCAGCTATTGGGGTAATGCCAACGCGATCGGGCAATTACCCGACGGGAGACTAGAAGGTGCAGCAGATCAACGCGGGGAAGGTACCGCACGAGGATTGTAAACTGCTTGAGAGTCCGACATTGAATAGTCAATTTCAACCAAAATCGTTTTTAATTAATGGGTATGCTCACATCTTGCATCAGAGCATAGATACTAGTAAAAGCGTAGCTCCAGGGTACCCACAAGGGGCACCCCTACAGGTTAATTGTGTAGGGGTGCCCCTGTCTTGTCGTTTTTTTATTCGGGGGGAACCCCCTAATAAAAACGCCGCTTGTGGGTACCCTAGGGTTGTCGCAGTAATAATAACTCTGTATTGGTGCAAGATGTGAGTATGGCAACAGCCATGCCATCGTCATCTTTTTTCCTCCCCCCTTCCCAGATGTTCAAATTATTACTAGGAACGCTCCTGGCTACAGCACCGCTCGGTTTGGCTAGTGCCACTCAGGCGCAGTTACCCCCAGCATCCCCATCACCCATCCCATCTCAATCTCAACCTCAACCTGCCGCGTCACCCACCCCATCTCAGTCTCAGCCGCCATCACTTCAGCCAGCGGCAACTGCACCAGATCTGACATTGTTGGGTAAAGTTCTCGGCGCGTTTTTAAAAACTAATCGAGTTAGCACTGAGTCGCAGATCGTCATGACAGTGCCAGACAAAGGTGCAGATTTCAAGATTTATGCTCGCTCCAAAACGATCGCCCAAAGTAGTGGTGAGTTTCGATCGGAAGTAACTTTTGCTCGACCAGGGCAGCCGCCAACAGCGACTTATACAATCGTTTCAGATCGTCGTAGAGTCTGGATCTATCGACCAGATCGTCGTCAATATTCCCAGACTACCATCGCTAAATTTCAAGCACAACCCTATTCATATTTAGTCGGTATATCCTCCATCTTCTTTTTGACTCTCACAGAACCTGCTCGACGAGAACTAAATACTGCCTTAGCCTCCAGCCCTAATTTTTTAGCTGGTTTACCCGAACGCGATATCAAAGACTTGCAAGGGAGTAGACAGCAAGTTGAGGGGCAAGATCTATATGTCTATTCCTACACAAATAAGCTGGAGAATTGGACATTTAATAGTTTCGTTCAGCCTCAGACAGGAATCCTCAAACAAGTTGAATTTACTGGTGCTCTCGATCCCAAAGATGGCGGCTCGAACTTTACACTCACCGAAAAGATTATCGATCGCCGTCCTCAACCCACTGTCAATAGCTCGATCTTTAAATTTTTACCCCCAAAGGGCACTAAAAAAGTTCAATCCCTATCGATCGATCTAACTGGTCTTTAATTAGTTGATAGTTGATAGCTTGCACTGAGCGTAGCCGAAGTGTTGATAGTTGATAGTTGATAGCGATTCGCCACCCGTAGGCTTCTGCCGTAAGCGCAAAGCGCAGGCTCTGCCAACGCGCAGCGGATCGCAGAGAGGGTTTAGCGAAAAGTGCTGATGGGCGGGGAACCCGCCCAATGTTCTTGGGGTTTCCCAACTGGGCGGGGAACCCGACCAGACAAGTAAAGC